>JALZVC010000166.1 GCA_023301205.1 Flavobacteriaceae bacterium | reverse complement strand
CTGAAATTTTAAAATCTAAACCTACTTCTTACGTTAACAAAATATGTATTTTTGTTAATAGACAACCGCAACCTAAATGGCCAAAGCAAAAAAGAAAACAACACCTAAGGTAAAAACACCTCGTAAACCCATTGCGATGACACTCACTAAGCAGCAAAAAATACTGTTAGGGAGTTTTTTACTGTTATTAGGTATTGCCTTATTGTTTTCATTTATTTCTTATTTTTTCTCTTGGCAAACAGACCAAAGTGAATTGGCGGCTCTCGGTGATCGCGAGATTGCTACAAAAAATTGGTTGAGTAAAGCAGGTAGCTGGCTAGGTGACCTTTTTATATATAAGGGCTTTGGCCTGTCAGCATTTATTTTTGCGTTTTTAGTCACCCTTACAGGAGTGTATTACTTCTTTGATTATGCTAAAAAGGGATTAAAAACATTTTGGTTTTGGGGGGTGCTGTTAATGATCTGGATAGCTGTATTTTTTGGATTCTTTTCAAAAACAAACTCTTTACTTTCTGGGGTAATTGGTTTTGAGACCAATGACTTCTTACAAGATTATTTAGGACTTATTGGTGCTATCTTAGTAATGACCTTTCTGGCTATCGTATATCTCGTATTACGTTTAAAATTAACACCGCAACGTGTTGCAGCAGCATTTAAAAGAACTAAAGAAGAAATCACATCAGACTTTAATGAAACAACTCCAGAAACAGCAACAACCGCAACTATTACTGAAGAAACACCCATAACTCCTCTTGCAAAAACGGTAAAACAAACTCCAGCAATGGAAGTAAAAACACCAAAACCTACTACCACAGTTACACCATTAGAGAAAATCATAATAAAAAGTAATGAAGATGACGTAGCAATGGAGGTTGAAGCCGCAAAAGAAGAAACGGTAGAAGAAAAATTAAGTAATAAGCTGGTAGAAGATTTTGGTCAGTTTGACCCTACACTTGAGTTAAGCAATTATAAATTTCCGACCATAGACTTATTAAAAGACTATACAAAAGGTCAAGGGATTACGATCAATCAAGAAGAGCTAGAAGAAAATAAGAATCGCATTGTAGAGACCTTAAATAATTATAAAATAGGGATCGCTAATATTAAAGCAACCGTAGGTCCTACGGTAACTTTATATGAAATTGTACCAGAAGCAGGTATTCGTATTTCTAAAATTAAAAACCTTGAAGACGATATTGCTTTATCACTATCTGCTTTAGGTATACGTATCATTGCTCCTATTCCAGGTCGTGGGACTATTGGAATAGAAGTACCTAATAAAGATCCAAAAATTGTATCCATGCGCTCTGCAGTGGCATCGCCTAAGTTTCAGAATGCAGAAATGGAGTTACCTATTACATTAGGTAAAACAATTAGTAATGAAACTTTTGTAGTAGATCTTGCAAAGATGCCTCACTTGTTAATGGCAGGTGCCACAGGACAAGGTAAATCTGTAGGGCTTAATGCGATCTTAACATCATTATTGTATAAGAAGCATCCAGCAGAAGTGAAGTTTGTTCTTGTAGATCCTAAAAAAGTAGAGCTTACATTGTTTAATAAAATAGAACGTCACTATCTCGCAAAATTACCAGACACAGAAGAGGCTATTATTACAGATACTACAAAAGTGGTGCACACTTTAAATTCTTTATGTATTGAGATGGATGCCCGCTACGACCTTCTCAAGGATGCAATGGTGCGTAACATTAAAGAATATAACACCAAGTTTAAACAACGTAAGCTAAATCCAGAAAATGGGCATAAATTCTTACCATACATTGTTTTAGTAATAGATGAATTTGCAGATTTGATTATGACAGCTGGTAAGGAAGTAGAAACACCTATAGCTCGTTTAGCACAATTAGCGCGTGCCATTGGGATTCACTTAATAGTAGCAACACAAAGACCCTCTGTAAATGTAATCACAGGTATTATTAAAGCTAATTTCCCCGCGAGAATTGCTTTTAGAGTTACAAGTAAAATAGATTCTAGGACCATATTAGACAGTGGTGGCGCAGACCAATTAATAGGTCGCGGAGATATGCTTTATACTTCTGGAAATGAACTAGTAAGAGTGCAATGTGCCTTTGTAGACACTCCAGAAGTGGAAGACATTACAGACTTTATAGGAAACCAAAAAGCCTACCCAAATGCATATTTATTACCAGAATATGTAGGTGAAGATGGCGGTGGCACAAATCTTGATAACAACATAAATGAGCGAGATAAGCTCTACAAGGAAGCGGCAGAAGTGCTAGTTATAGCGCAACAAGGAAGCGCCTCTTTATTGCAACGAAAACTCAAGTTAGGATACAATAGAGCTGGAAGAATAATTGACCAACTAGAAGCTGGTGGCATTGTTGGAGGATTTGAAGGAAGTAAAGCAAGACAAGTGCTTATACCAACCCTAGAGGCATTAAATCTGCATTTAGAAAATGAATAAAATTAATAGTATTCCTGTCATCTAAATTAACGACAGGTAAGTCACAAACAACAATATTACTTAAGATGAAAAAAATTATTATACTTTTTGTAAGCGTTTTGTGTGTAAGCTTTGCGCAAGCGCAGGAAATGAAATCACTGCTCAATGAAGTTTCTCAAAAAGTGAGGAGCTACGATAATATTGAGATTGCATTTAAATACAACCTATCGAACGCTAAAGAAGGGGTTAATCAAGATACTAAAGGTAACATAACACTTTCTGGAGATAAGTATGTCCTCAATATGCTGGGTACTAGTCGCCTTTTTGATGGTAAAAACATCTATACCATCGTACCGGAAGACGAAGAAGTTACTATCTCTGCTTACAGTGCGGAAGATGATAAAGAAATTACACCTTCAAATATGTTAACCATTTATGAAAAAGGGTATACCTTTGAAAAGGACATTTTACAAGATGTAAAAGGACGAAAAATACAGTATATAAAACTGATCCCTATTGACCCAAATGCCGAAATAAAAATTATACTTTTAGGTGTAGATGTACAGACAAAGCACATCTATAGGCTTATACAAACGGATACGCAAGGCACAAAATATACCTTAACGGTAAACGCATTTAAAACCAATCAACCTTTATCAAAAACAATGTTTAATTTTGATGAAACTAAATATACTAAAGAAGGCTACTACATCAATAGATTGGACTAGCCTCATTTTCTTTTGAAAATACTGGATAAATACATATTAGTAAGCTTTTTGAAGACGTTTTTTAGCGTCTTCATTATTTTAATGTTCATTTTTATCCTTCAAGGAATCTGGCTTTATATCGCTGAACTTGCTGGTAAAGATTTAGATATTGGCATTATTTTAAAGTTCCTTTGGCTCTACTCCCCGCGTATCGTAACATTGGTTTTACCCTTAAGTGTTTTAGTAACCTCATTAATGGTGTTTGGTGGCTTTGCTGAGCGCTATGAGTTTGCCGCGATGAAGTCCACTGGTATTTCGCTGCAAAGAGCGATGAGAAGCCTTTCTGTTTTCATTGTATTACTAGGTATTACAGCGTTTTTCTTTAGTAATAGTGTAATCCCTTTTGCAGAATACAAATGGCAGAATTTACGCCGAAATATTCAACAATTTAAACCCTCTATGGTTATTGTAGAAGGACAATTTAATCAGATAGGAGATGAGTTAAACATTAAAGTAGATGAAAAATCTGGTGAAAATGGCCAGTTTTTAAAAGGAGTGATAATTCATAGAAAAGATATGAAGCGACCTTCTAAAAATCTTATTGTAACTATTGCAGAAGAAGGAGAACTTGCGAGTAAAGAAGGAAGTAACACACTAAGTCTTATCTTAAAAAATGGATTTGATTATGAAGAGATAATAGAAAAAGATTATAAGAAACAACAGAGAGAACCCTTTTTAAAAACCGAATTTGAAGAGTACACCATAAACATTGACTTGACAGCACTTAATGCAAAAGACGTAGATCAAGAAAATAACATTAGTAACCAAAACATGTTTAATATAGCAGAACTCGCTACCTCTATTGATTCACTATCTGGCGCCTATTCAAAAGACATTTCCCTATTTTGTGAGAGTATGTACTACCGTACTGGTACCCAAAAACTTAATGATGATAAAATTAAGAATATTTTTTTGAATGACTCAATTCAGTCGGTTTTAGATATTTTCCAGCCACAAGAACGTTC
>JALZVC010000165.1 GCA_023301205.1 Flavobacteriaceae bacterium | reverse complement strand
GACTAAAAAGCATTGATTTAAAATTCTATCAATACGATAGAGATACGAGCTTTAGCTCTAGCATCATTACAGCAGGGTTTAAGTTTGTGGTAGAATAAACCTTACTTATTTTGAATCTGAGGTGATTAGATTAGTATCATCATCCAAAAAGTTTGAACTCTGTCCCTTCAGGTCACTGAAAGGGAACTATCATAGAAACTATGATAGTTCCCTTTTTTATTTTCGGTTAGTTCCTTTGATATTGTAGCAAAAATAGAGTTCACCTTAAAAGTTTGAACTCTCTTGTTTTGGAAGTCAAACCCTAAAGTGTCTAGAAAGGCCATGTATTGAAATTTTCTTTTGATCTCAATATACCCAGAACTACATAATAAAAGTAGGTTGAGTGCATGCTTCAATGCAATATTTATTAATTTTTTCTTATCTAGACTAACAACGATTTTTGAATACTCTCAAAACTTTTGGTCTTGATCCGTTTAAATAAAGCAATAGCATAAAGAGAAAACATTGAAAGCGATCCGCCAAGGCGGACCGCTTTCAATGTTTTCACAACATATAGATGCACCAAGATTTCTAGGAGAAAGTTGCTAATTATCAATAAAGATAAAGTTCTGAAAGCAATACATAACTAATTATTGCTTTGCTTGTTGCTTACTTTATGCTGCTTATTGTTAGTGTTTTATTGCTACTGGTTGTTTTTGCTTTTTTATGCGCTGCTTATTTAATATACTTATGCTAGCAAGGTTTTTATTGTTTATTAATTTTTATGGCTCAAATGTTGCATTTAGATAATAACTTAAATCTGGGTTACCTGGAAAACGAGCTTCTAATTCTGAAAAATTTTCTGTATAGTATTTATCACGTTTTCCAAAAGGATAACTATCCGTTTCGTAAGACATAAGAACATATTTTAAACTCCCATTTTCTTTATAAGTAGCTTTAAAAACAGATTCTTCTTCGAGATCTGTAATGCCTACGCCATAAAAAATCTTTTATGTTCCTTTGTGATAAGGTTCATCTGTAACAGCATTAACATTTTGCCCACAAATTTCATTACCATGAGCATCATATAATATTCTTGCTTTTGATACTAAAACATTATTTCTATAGTCTCTTTCTCTCTCAACAAAATAAGTTTCCAAAGGCTCTTTGGGGCTAATAATATTCACTCTCCAACTTACAAGCGGAGTAAATTGCTGTACAATTTCGGTTTCATTTTCATCTGTGCTGATATAATAAATAATCTCTACTAAAAGAAACTCATCATACCTCTCTATTTTCTTTATGGCATCATTTTCTATAAAAACTTTGTCGTATTCTCCACTTGCTAAAGCTTGTTGTTCTGTCATCTCAAAATCGGTATAACTTTCTTTATATTTTATGATTTTATCTAATATCATAGAAATTATTTTAAAAATTAGGAACTACTGGTTCTATGTTTATAAAATAAGCAAACATATTTCCGGGTAACATATCATCAATAAAATATTGTGCATCTAATTGAAAATGAGATACACTATCCCATATTTCAGTATTATTTATATACCCTACATTCATTCTTATAGTGTCCAGCCCATTTTCTGAAAAAGAGAACTTGATATTAGCGTCCTCTACCCAAAGTATACCATCCTCTTCATCGGTAACTTGTAATCCTCCAAAATTGTACATTTTAAAAGCACTTACTGGTAGATTGGTCTGTGAACTATAACTTACATAAGTTTCTACTCTTCCTGTTGGGTCTATTATACTTTTTGTATAATCTGGTTCTTGTTGTAGGTTTCCATCATAAGCTCGATACTCACTTAAAATATATCCATTAACTTCCTGTTGACTAATACATAAACTCCATTGTAAATGTGCCCCTAATTGGGTTAAAATAGTAATTGCATCTTCATCTGGTGAGAGATAATACTCACCTCCCCATAAAACATTGTTACGATAAATTTCTTCTTTTTTTAGTTTATCATCTATATAGAATATTTTACTATAATAGTCTAGTTGTAAGGCTTGTTGCTCTGAAATAAACTCTTCCTTTCTATTTTGATATTTTATAATTGTACTCATTTTTTGTGCTTAGTTATATTTAAAGTCCATATTTGGATATATATCGTACTTGCTATCTTTCACTACAATTGCAAAACTTACGTCAATTTTCAGACCTCCTTTATTAGGCTGTTTAAACAAATGCTCTCCACTTTGCTTTACCGCTTCTTGAAATCCTTCTAAAACATCGCTTGGAACATTCTTCGTACTAGGTCTATTTACAAATATATCATAACCCTTTATCAGCCCTTTATCTAAATCTTTATCGTATTGATTAATTATTTCTTGTACATCTTTATATGGCTTTAGCCCCTTATTTAAGCCTACTTGTTGTTGTCTTTCATAGTTTCTACAATTTCTGCAGCATGCTCGCGAGTCATCAATATTTGAGAATTTAAATCGTCTGGGTTTCTTAATCTGGGTGGCGGTGGTTTAGGATTTAGTTGCTAATTATCAATAAAGATAAAGTTCTGAAAGCAATTCACAACACGGCACTAAAATAATAGACATACGAACGGCTGTGGAATTATCTTAAGGATAAAATAAAAATATTAAATAGTAAACATATTTATACCACCCACAAAGAGATTGCCCGAGACTTGCACACTAGTCGTGTCGTACTATCTCGATTACTCAAGAAGATGGAAAATAACAAAGAAATAAAAATGCATCAAAGTTTTATTGAAGTCTTGTAATAACAGTTTACTTTTGTCTTACAATTAAAAAGATAGGATGGAATTACTCGAAATATTGGGTTACATAGGTGCGCTTTTCATAGGACTTGTTTTAGGACTTGTAGGTGGAGGAGGCTCCATTCTTACTGTGCCAATATTAGTGTATG
>JALZVC010000164.1 GCA_023301205.1 Flavobacteriaceae bacterium | reverse complement strand
AGAATTCAATATATCATTATCACCATCACCATCTATATCTACTAACTTTAAAGAACGACCATTAGTCTCAAAATTAGAAATTAAAGTACCATCATCAAAAGTGCCGTCGCCTTGGTTTTCTAGCCAAACCAACTGTGCAGATGTAGAACCAATAACTACATCTAGAAACCCATCACTATTAATATGGCCTAACTCAACATCAAATGCTCCATCTAGATTAGCAATAGTGGTCTGGCTTGAAAAATTACCATTACCGTCTTGATTATCAATCTTAAAAACAATATCTAAAAAAGAAGCTGTTACTAAAATATCCAAATCATTATCATTATTAATATCGCCAACAGCTAAGTTCTTATTTTCATCGCTTTCTGCTATAAGCTGCAGTTCACTAAAATTTCCTAAACCATCTGCGTTTTCATACCAAGCCACATTATTATCGCTTCTTGCGACAGAAATAACATCTAGAGTTCCATCTCCATTAATATCTCCAGTTTCTATTGCTACAGGAAGATCTGCCTCAGTTGATATAACTTGCTGGGGTCCAAATTGAGTCTGAGCATTTACTTGCAAAAGAAACAACGATAGAATACATAGGAAAGAAAATCTCATATCTAATTATTTCCTTTTTGTATTATTGTCTGTTCTATTGTACCATCATCAAACTCTTTTTCTATTTTATAAAGCCCGTTCTGTAACGTGTTTATTAAATCTGGGTCATTAATTTCGTTGCTGCTTTTATTTGTAATCGTAGTATTGTAATTATAATATCCGTCATTAAATCTGGTCACTTTACCAGTATCTGCACTTCTATTGTTATTGTCATAACATTTTTGAGGCCTATTATATCCTAAGGCACCTTCAACTTCTTTAATCCGTATAGCTGAGTGATTAGGGTGATTAATCGTATAATATGATAGTATATCAAGATTAGCATCTTTTTGTAGTAAAACATTATTAATGTCATAAGAAAAACTATCATCATAAGGTGCCGGTTGCGGGTAAGGGCCATTGCAACTAATAAATTTATAGGTAAAGCCCGGTTGAAAATAGGTAGTATACTGGGCGCCAGATGGACCTACATTGTAATACTCTCCTGCAAAAGGTTCATATAGCACTTCTACTGGTGCTACCACATCTATATAATCATCAGAGCCCGCTTTTTCACGCATCCTAATCCCTTGATGGTCTGTAAAATGAATAAGACCATTGTCAAACTCAATCTGCATGCACTCATATGCATTTGCCATGCAGTTTATTAATGTTGAATAATCAATGTCATAAAACACTCCTGCACTATCCATTTCAGTACCAATATAATTACACCCATCTAAAGTCGGGTAAAAGTCTTGTCCTGTGGGATCGTATTGCCAAAACCCTTTGTTCGCTGCTGTTCCAACTAAATTATCTGCCACATCTAAGGCATTAAAATCTATATTAATTTGTCCATTAGGTAAGGTGGGCTCCCGTGTTACATTTTCACTTGAAGATCGAGTGTGTCTCAAATTTAAATTATGCCCTACCTCATGAGCAAAATTAAATGTTGCTAACTTATTATAAGCAACTGTATTCTGTTTACTACCAATACCAGAGGCTGCACCGCCAAAACCTTGACTTGTAGTATAAGGCACGTATACATTGAGAGCCTCCATATTTCTAAAACCATTAGCATTTGCATAAGTAAAAACACCAGTCCATTGGCAACGTCCAAGATTAGCATATCCATCTGGATCAACACCAGGTTGTGTAACACACTGTAAAACAACATCGTTTTCATCTACGACTCCATCGTTATTTACATCGGTATTAACTTGTACTTCTTCTCTTGTTTTCAACGGCAAATCTCCAGGGCTATTAAAAGAATCATAGCCTTTATACTTAAAAAATATTTTGTATTGATTATACGTTTGATTTAAAAAAGCCACTGACTCTAATACTTTATGTTCAGAAAAATTAATTTTATTATACTCTCCATGAGGTCCTTTTACTTGCCAATAAAAAATATTAATTACAACAGGGTCCATAGCATCGAGTACTGCTCGGTCTGTTTCGCCACTGAAAATAGTTTGATCACCATGTGTGACGTCATGAGGGGTTGCACAAAAATTATCTTCTTGCGCTAACATTGCATTAAAGAAAAATAAGAATAGGGCTAATGTACTGAGGGGGGGGTATTAAATTTCATAATAAAAGTTTTAAAATTAATATTGGTTAAAAGTAGTTGTTTTCCTTATTCTAAAAATACGTATAAACACCTATTTTTCAATTTTTTATGTTATTGTCTTTTAAGGGTCGTATAAATTTAATAAATAGACCTAAATTAACAAGCCTTTCCTATTTCCGAAGCAAGCGGAAGCCTAGTAAACCCTTTAATTTTTAGGAACCAAGAAGGTGCAGATACCTAAAATAATAGTATTTTTACCGCTCCCATACTATTTTTATACTAAAAGCCGAGCTTTTCAGTTATTAATACGGATAAATAGGACAGATTTTGAAGCACTTATATAAATTTTTACTTTTTGCATTGACGCTCACCCTCTTTGTAGCGTGTTCTCGTAAAAAAGATACCTTTATTAATCGTAATTACCACGCAGTTACAGGCGAGTTTAACACCCTCTATAACGGACAAGTTGCCTATGAACAGGGTATACAATCGTTAGCAGGTACATTTAGCGACAACTATTGGGAAGTGTTGGCCATTGAGCGCATGGATGTCAAAGACGAAATCGTATTGCCAGGAGAATCTCAAGACCCAAATTTTAACCGAGCAGAAGAAAAAGCGGTTAAGATGATCCAGAAGCACGGGATGTACATTGACGGTAAAGAACGAAATCCACAATCTGATGAAGCGTATTTGTTATTAGGAAAATCTCGTTATTTTGACCAGCGATTTATCCCTGCGCTTGACGCATTTAATTTTATTCTTGACAGATATTCTACCAGTAACAACATTAATAAGGCACAGGTATGGAAGGCTAAAACTAATATTCGTTTAAATAACGAAGAAATTGCTATTTTTAATTTGAAGCGAATGCTTGAGAAGGAAGAAATAGACAGCGATGATATTGCAGATGCATCTGCGAGTATTGCAGAAGCATACTTACAAATGGATTCTATTCCAGAAGCTTTGCCCTATGTAAAAGACGCCTCTAGTCTAGTTAAAAACAATGAATTAAAAGGGCGCTATTTATTTATTAAAGGGCAGCTTTATAACGAGCTGGGTTTAAAAGATAGTGCAAATATGGCTTTTGATGAGGTGATAGCATTAAACAGAAGTACCTCTCGGGACTATTTGATTAACGCGTTTATAGCAAAGGGACGTAATTTCAATTATGACAAAGAAGATCAAGTAGCTTTTTTAGAGTTGCTAAATCGCCTAGAAGAAAGCCGTGAAAATCGTGCATATCTCGATAAAATATACAATCAAAAAGGAGAATACTATCTCAATACAGCAAATATAGATACCGCCGTGATCTATTACAATAAGTCCATTAGGACCGTTACAAACGACAAGACACTGCAGTCTATCAATTACAGAACGCTGGCAGAAATCAACTTTGACCAAGCATTGTATAAAAATGCAGGAGCATATTATGACAGCACCTTATTAAATATTGATGAAAAAACGCGCTTGTTTAGAAGAATTAAAAAGAAACGCGAGAACTTAGACGATGTTATTCTTTACGAAGACATTGCCACAAACAACGATAGTATTCTGCGACTTGCCGCTATGAGCGATGAAGAAAAAACAGCGTTTTTTACAGAATACACTACAAAACTAAAAGCACAAGCTATTGCAGACTCTATTGCTTTTGCAAAACAAGCGAGCAAATCTGGCGTCCGTGATAATGAGTTCTTTAAAAAGAAGAAGAAAGATAATGAAGCTAGTTCAGGTCCATTTTACTTCTATAATTCTTCTACAGCCGCTTATGGGAAACAAGAATTTAGAAAATTATGGGGCAACCGTGAGTTAGCTGATAATTGGAGGATTTCTAGCCAACGTGATACAGGTTTTAACACTAAAGAGGAGGAGGAAGAAGAAGGTGTAGGTTCTATTGTAGATGATGTACGTTTTGATCCAGAAACTTATATTGCAAAAATACCAACAGACAAAGTAATTATAGATAGTCTTGCTACAGATAGAGATTTTGCGTATTACCAACTAGGCCTTATTTATAAAGAAAAATTTAAAGAATATGAGCTTGCAGCAAATAGACTTGAAAAGTTATTGACCCTTAGTCCAGAAGAGCGTCTTATCCTTCCTGCTAAATACAACTTGTATAAAATTTATGGTATTCTTGAAAATCCAGGATTAGAGCAGCAATACAAAACAGACATTTTAAATAATCATAGCGACTCTCGTTATGCAGAGATTTTAAGAAATCCAGATACGCAATTAGCAACAGACGAGACTAGTCCAGAGTTTAAGTATAAGGGACTGTATAAAAAATTTGAGGCAGATCGCTATCAGGAAGTAATTGACAAGACAGATGAGTATATCACTTTATATAATGGAGATGATATGGTTCCGAAATTTGAATTATTGAAAGCTACTGCCATTGGAAAACAACAAGGATATGAAGCTTATAAAACGGCGCTAAATTATGTGTCACTAAATTATCCTAACGATGATGAAGGAAAACAGGCGCAGCTTATATACTCTGGTACACTGCCTAAATTAGCTTTTACAGCTTTTAAGCCTTATGACGAAGGAAAAAGTTTCAAACTAGTTTATTCATTTTCAAAGGGGGAGCATCAACAAGCTGAAAACTTAAAAAAGCTATTAGATGAGATTATCGTTAAAGCTAATTATGTAACGATGACAACATCCATAGATTACTACAACCCTCAACTAGATTTAGTGATTGTTCACGGCTTACAATCGCTGCAAGGCTCTAGAGGATTTGGCGAAATATTATATACGGGAACTGAAAACAACAAGGCAGAAAATTTAAAGTATAGAATTACACGTCCTTCTTTTGATATTTCTACAGAAAACTATAAAATAATTCAGGTTCATAAGAATCTCGATTTATACCTAAACCCACCTGCCGCAAAAGAAGAAGAAAAAAAGAAAGTTGATGAAAAAGAGGCTGAAAAAATAGAGGCGAAAAAAGAGGTTGAAAAAAAATTGAAAGACAAAAAAGAGGCAAAAAAAGGTAAAGGATAATCCCCATGCGAAACGACAAAAAAGACAAAAACGTTGATCCCTCAGCAAACCAGAACAGAATTAACGAAGGAACAACAATTACAGGTGATATTGAATCTAAAGGATTTTTTAGAATTGATGGAAAAATAAAAGGCAACGTCACCACACCCAATAAAGTGGTTATTGGTAAAAATGGTCTAATTGATGGAACACTTACCTGTGACAATGCAGATATAGAAGGTACATTTACAGGAAAACTTCAAATAAAAGAACTTTTATCATTAAGAACCACCGCTGTAATTAATGGCGAAGTTAAAGTAGGTAAACTATCTATAGAGCCCGGAGCGACTTTTAACGGTACATGTGAGATGGGTAGTGGGGTGAAATCGCTTAATTCAAATGGCAAAAAAGAACGTACCGCTTAAAAACTCAAAATTTGGAGCTTACGCTCGATTCTCAGGTATTGGATTTCAAATGATCGCCATTATTATGTTTGGGGTTTATGTAGGGGTTAAATTAGACGATTACTTTCAATATGATAAATTATTTACGGTAATGTTATCCCTATTATCGGTGATAATATCTATTTACTTCGTAGTACGTCAAATAATAAAAAACACCTAGTATTTATATGACTTATGAAATATTAATAAAATCGCAAATCAAATTTTTCTTCAAATTACTTGGAGTTTCAGGATTGCTTTTTTTAATCCACTACTATATATTATATTCTTTTTTTGAAACGCTACAGACCACGTTACAGTTATGGCTAATTTATTGCGTACATTTCTTTTTAGTATATGCTGTTTTTTCGATCATAAACTATAG
This sequence comes from Flavobacteriaceae bacterium, assembly GCA_023301205.1. Taxonomy (GTDB): domain Bacteria; phylum Bacteroidota; class Bacteroidia; order Flavobacteriales; family Flavobacteriaceae; genus Patiriisocius. The sequence continues at coordinate 3,901 of JALZVC010000164.1, read as the reverse complement.
ATATTCTAAAGGGAAAGAAGATGTGTTTAATGTATTTATGGCTGGCACTTTGCTTAAAATGGTATTGATAATGCTTTTTTTATTACCTCTTATTTTGTCAGATCAAAAAAATAAGATTCCAGATGTCCTTAATTTTTTCTTGCCCTACTTTATTTTCCTAGCTTTTGAGGTTTATTTCATTTCTAAATTTTTAAGTCAGAAATAAAGAAAATATCGTGTTTGTTTTTTAAGATATTGTACTTACATTTGCACAAAATTTTAGCAGGGATATTTTAATTTCTCAAGACAATGCAAATCACGACTTTAAGACATTTAGTTACCATATTATTTTTATTATTTTCTATAACAAGTTTTTCTGCAGAAAAATCAGACGGAAAAGATGAAAAATTTGACGCAAAAAAAATGATTATGCATCACGTCAAAGATGCCTACGGAATGCACATTGTAACCCTTAATGAAGGTTCTCCAGAAGAAAAACACATTACTTTACCGCTACCTATTATTCTATGGACAGATAATGGTTTAACTACATTTATGTCATCAGAGTTTCATCATGACTATAATGGTGAAGTTATTGTCGAAAAAAATGGAGGGCGATTTGTTAATGTTCACGAAAAAGTATATCAACTTGAGAGTGGAGCATCATCAGTTCAGTATGATGAAGAACATCACCCAACAAATGCGGCGAAACCTTTAGATATTTCTATCACAAGAAACGTTTTTATGATGTGGGTTTCAATAGCAATACTTATACTTATATTCTCAGCAGCAGCAAGACGTTATAAAAAATCTACAAATAATTTACCATCAGGTATAGCTAGTTTTGTTGAACCTATTGTTGTTTTTGTTCGTGATGAAATTGCAAGACCTATGATTGGGGAAACTAAATACAAGAAATATATGCCATATCTATTAACGGTATTTTTCTTTATTTGGATAAATAACATTTTTGGTTTAATTCCTATTTTTAATGGAGCTAACCTAACAGGAAATATTTCATTTACATTCGTACTAGCATTATTTACTTTTATTATTACAAATCTAAGTGGTAACCGTAATTATTGGAAACATATTTTCTGGATGCCAGGAGTACCGGTTCCGATTAAAATATTCTTAATTCCTATTGAAATAATTGGAATTTTCACAAAGCCAATTTCTTTAATGATACGTTTGTTTGCTAACATAACAGCAGGACATATTATTATTTTGGCATTAATGTCTTTAATTTTTATTTTTGAAAGTGTTTGGGTTTCCCCTGTATCTGTATTTTTCTCATTGTTTATAACACTGATAGAAATTGTAGTTACAGCAATTCAGGCATATATATTTACCATCTTGTCGGCCCTTTATTTTGGGATGGCGACAGAAGAAGCGCATCATTAATTAATTTTTAAATTTTATATTATGACTATTACAGGAATTGCAGCAATTGGAGCAGGACTGGCCGTTATCGGAGCAGGACTTGGTATTGGTAAAATCGGTGGACAAGCTATGGATGCTATGGCTCGTCAACCAGAAATACACGGTAAGATTCAATCATCTGCACTTATTTTAGCAGCCTTCGTTGAGGCGGTTGCTTTATTTGGTGTGGTTGTGGCATTATTACAAGGGTAATAAACCAATTAGTAAAACTACAGGAGTAACGGTTGGTTACTCCTGTAGTTTATTTTAAAAATTAACTACAATATAAAACAATAAGAAATGGATTTAGTAACTCCTGGGTTTGGACTAGTATTTTGGACTATAATAAGTTTTCTAATACTATTAATTGTACTAAGGAAGTTAGCTTGGAAGCCAATTCTTGGAGCATTAAGCGATAGAGAAGAAGGAATCCAAAACGCACTTGACGCTGCAGAAAAAGCGAAGTTAGAGATGGCTAACTTAAATGCAGACAACGAGCGTTTACTTCAAGAAGCTAGAGCAGAACGTGAAACAATGATGAAAGAAGCTCGTGAGATCAAATCTAAAATGATTTCTGATGCAAAAGAAGAAGCGCAAGCAGAAGCTAACAAAACAATTGCAAATGCACAAACAGCTATAGAAAGCGAAAAGAAAGCAGCAATCTCTGAACTTAAAAGTACAGTAGCAACCCTTTCTGTTGATATCGCTGAGAAAATGGTAAAAGGTCAATTGTCTGATAAAAGCAAGCAACTAGAGTTAGTAAACTCAATGTTGAATGACGCAAAGCTTAACTAGTTATAATAAATTAACGATGGCAACCTGCAAGGTGTTGCCGCAGGCCTCCTAGTAGGTTTGAAAAAAATACCCGCCTGCGCGGGTAATGAATATGAGTAATAGAGCAGCCATACGATATGCAAAAGCAGTTTTAGATCAAGCCAACGAAGCTAATATTAGCGACGTTGTTTTTGATGACATGAAGTCTGTGGAAGCTACCATTGCTGGGAGTAAAGAATTGCGTAATGTACTTCAGAGCCCTATCATTAAAGGAGGCGATAAAAAGCAAGCCCTAATCAAAATTTTTGAAGGAAATAACGAGGTAACAAAAAGCTTGATTGAAATCTTAACCGCTAATAACCGTATTGATCTTTTAGGTGGTGTAGCTTCAAGTTTCGTGAAGTTATACAATGAAGGTAAAGGTGTAAAAGTAGCACAAGTTACTACAGCGGTGCCTCTTTCTGCAGAACTTGAAACTCAAGTTTTAGCAAAGGTGAAAGAAATGACGGGCAGTGATAATGTTACGCTAAAGAATAAAGTAGATGAGACTATCCTAGGAGGATTTATCCTTAGAGTTGGTGATTTGCAGTATAACGCAAGTATTTCTAACCAACTAGGAAATCTTAGAAGAACATTTAGTAAAAATACATAATCTGATTTTTAAAATTTTCAGAAGTAAAAAACAATAGTACAATTAACTGGTTGATTTTAGTATAACACTAAAATCTCAAAACTAAATAAAAATGGCAGAAGTTAAACCAGCTGAAGTTTCAGCAATCTTAAAACAACAACTTACCGGCTTTGAAGCAACTGCTTCACTTGACGAAGTAGGAACTGTATTAACTGTAGGTGATGGTATTGCACGTGTTTACGGGCTTGCTAATGCACAATATGGTGAATTAGTAGCGTTTGAAAATGGTATGGAAGGTATCGTATTAAACCTGGAAGAAGATAACGTAGGGGTTGTTTTATTAGGACCGTCACGTGGTATTGCTGAAGGAGCTACGGTAAAACGTACACAACGTATTGCATCTATTGAGGTAGGTGAAGGTGTTGTAGGGCGTGTAGTTAACACACTTGGAATGCCTATAGATGGTAAAGGACCTATTGAAGGAACAACGTATAAAATGCCATTAGAGCGTAAAGCACCAGGTGTTATCTATCGTGAGCCAGTTACTGAACCATTACAAACAGGTATTAAGTCTATCGATGCAATGATTCCAGTAGGAAGAGGGCAACGTGAGCTTGTTATTGGTGACCGTCAAACAGGAAAGTCAACTGTTTGTATTGATACTATCCTTAACCAAAAAGAATTTTACGATGCTGGTGAACCAGTGTTCTGTATATATGTAGCGATTGGACAAAAAGCTTCTACTGTTGCAAACATTGCAAAAGTACTTGACGAAGCTGGAGCATTAGCCTATACAACTATTGTTGCTGCAAATGCATCAGATCCTGCTCCTATGCAGGTATATGCTCCTTTTGCAGGTGCTGCAATTGGTGAATACTTTAGAGATACAGGTCGTCCTGCATTAATTGTATTTGACGATTTATCAAAGCAAGCAGTAGCATACCGTGAGGTATCACTTTTATTACGTCGCCCACCGGGACGTGAGGCGTATCCTGGAGATGTATTCTTCTTGCACTCAAGATTATTAGAGCGTGCTGCAAAAGTTATCGCTGATGATAAAATTGCAAGTGAAATGAATGACCTTCCAGAGTCTTT
>JALZVC010000163.1 GCA_023301205.1 Flavobacteriaceae bacterium | reverse complement strand
CCCGTTGGTCTTGGAATATCCTTAATACGGAATGTAGCTTTATCTGAAACTGCTCCACCTCCGTTAGGCAATGTAGCATTTACACTAATAGTTACTTCACGACCAGAACCCGGTGTCATTGTGTAAGAGGTACCTGACTTCTTAGATAATCCAGCAGCCGAAGCATTTACTTTACTTGGATTAATACCAGCAAAATCAATAGTCATTGGGTTAGCAACACCACGATATACCACATTCATCTTATCTGCAGCAATTGTTGCAGAGTTAGGCTTTCCAATTGTAGTATAACTCTTTTCTACTTTTACAGGAACTTCTTTACCATCTTGCATAAAGATTAGGTTCCCCGTAATCTTGTGCTCTCCTACAGAACCTGCACCAACTTTTAAGGCAACTCTACCGCCCATAAATTCGTATTGACTCTCGCTTAGCGCTCTTCCATCTAATTTAAGCTCTACTCTTTCTGGTTTTGTATTTTCATCTACACGACCTAAAGATATGATACCGTCAAAACGATCACTTGAGTAATAAGCTCCTTTTGATGTTGTCATTACCGTCTCGTAGTTTTGTTCAGAAACCTGAGAAAGCGCCTTAAGGTCACCTGCTAATAACTTAGATAGATACTCGTTCTCTACAGATTTAATATCATTTTGAGTCTGTGTCATTTTCGTCAAAGAAGAAACTGAAGGGAATCCTACAAAATGATAACTAATATAATCTTGTGTTACTTTAGTAGCACCATCAGTTGTGGTTATATCTGCTGAAGAAAAATCTTTTTCTACTTGCGCCTTTAATACAGGGTTATTGTCCATTAAAGCAACCATTCCGTTACGGTACGTATCCATTTTAGCTAGATATTCCGATCCTGCTTCAGTCAATTTTCCACCTTCATAATAAAGACCTCCTAAAAACGTGGTCTTATCCATTGCCTCATAATCCGTAGGGTCGTCTACTTCACCTAATAATAGTTGCTTTTGATCATTAAGGTAAGCATAATACGCATTTGAAATCGCGTTTGCCTGATCAGCTTTAGCAGCTGTTGTTTTCGTATCTTCATTTTGACTTGCATTCTTCTTCAAATCTGCTAACGAAGCCGTATTCTTTGCATCAAAACTTGTGTTAGATCGTTCTAACTTTTCATTTATCGAACCAAAAGCCGATAATACTTCTTTTGACATATTTAATGCCAACATCGCGATGAAAACCAGATACATCAGGTTAATCATCTTTTGTCTTGCGGATTGTTTTCCTCCTGCCATTTTAAATTTCTTTTAAAATTAATGTTTAGTTGAAAACTATCTTAGTTGTTTTTTCCCATTGCAGATAACATACCACCATATACTCCATTTAAAGAAGAAAGGCTCGTTGTTAAGTGCTCCATTTGCGATTTTAATTGCTCTGCATTTTCTGCAACGCGCTCATTAGCTTCTGCTTGACGGCTTGTAGATTCTACCTGTACCTTATAAAGACTATTTAAAGACTCCATTTGTGCCGCAGCCATTGCCATCTCTTCGCTATATTTTTTTGTAGAGCTCATTGCGTCTGCGGTTGGCGCCATACCTTTTGCAGCACCTTCAAAAGATTTGATACTTGTAGAAAGACTATTCATCATTTCACCATCAATACGGGCATCTTTTAACATTTCATCTAATTTCTTAGATAAGATACCTTGTGCATCTTCTGGTTGTTTTGCTTTTTTACCTACTGTTTGTCCTCCAGCTAATTCTGGGTATACTAATGACCAGTCTAGATCATCATCTATTGATTCAAATGCAGAAATAACAAATACGACTGCCTCAGTTACAAGACCGACTATTAGCATTAAATCTCCATAAGGCCAGTGCATAATTTTAAATAATGCGCCAATAATTACTACTGCGGCTCCTAGACCGTAGACCATATTCATTAATTTCTTTCCTGTGTTAGACTTTGCCATAATTAGTTTATTTTTAGTTTAAGTTTAAGTTTAGTTTATTTAAAAAATTGGGGTAATAATTTATAGGATTAACGAGCGTCGCCAAATTGTTCATTAAGTGTCACATCTGTACCTAAGTAATCTTGTACGGTTCTAAAACCAATATAACTACGTGCAGAATCTGCATACTCATAGTCACGTGTACTTACCTGTAAATAGTAAGCAACATCTTTCCAAGACCCACCACGAACTACTTTTCGTGCATTATCGTTATCGTTTACACTAGGGTTCATTGATGAAGAATATTCATAAGATGCAGCGTCATAAGATGAGTTTACCCACTCAGCCACATTACCTGCCATATTGAATAAGTTGTATTCATTAGGCTCATACGCATCTGCTTCTACGGTATATAAAGCTTGATCTGCTGCATAATCACCACGCAAAGGTTTAAAGTTTGCTAAAAAACAACCACGGTCATTTTTAGCATACGGGCCTCCCCAAGGAAAAGTAGCAGATTCTAGACCACCACGTGCTGCATATTCCCATTCTGCTTCACTAGGAAGACGAAAAGAATTTACAAAGTTATCTCCTTTAGATTTCTGGAATGAATTTTTGTATAATGTTCTCCAAGCACAAAATGCCTTGGCTTGTTTGTAGCTAATACCAACAACAGGATAATCTCCATACGCTTCGTGCCAGAAATAATCATTATGCATTGGCTCATTATAAGAGTAGTTAAAATCTTTAATCCAAACTGTAGTATCAGGATAAATCTCTAATTCTTCTTTTTTTATAAAATCTCTTCTTCTTTTATCCTTACTCTTTGCAGCAGCTTGAATGTCCATGTAAGAATACTGGAACTTTAGTTTTGTCACATCAATAGTACGCTGTCCATTATATGCTTCATCAAGAGGTATATACATACTATCCATTACCTCTACATAATATTCATCTGGGTATTCTTGCGTATCCCAAATTATATCAATATTACGATTAATACGTCTTCCTGCGTAAAAATCTTCACCAAGACCATAATAATTATCAGTCATATACTGATCGTAAGCAGATTTCTCTTCGTCTTCATTATCAGCAAAACCAAAATCACCAATACCGCCATCACCAGGAGTGGCACCTACCTCATCTGCAAGAACTGCAAGCTTTAGGCGAACGGTAGAGTCACGTACCCATTCTATAAATTGACGGTACTCCGCATTTGTGATTTCTGTTTCGTCCATGTAAAAAGAACGTACGGTAACAGTTTTTGTAGGAGCATCATTTACAGCTACAAAGTCATCGTCTGCTTTACCCATAAGGAATGAACCTCCAGGAACTAAAGTCATTCCATAAGGTTTTTCAGGGTACCATTTTTTACCTTTTGCTCCTACTAGTTCTCCTCTATCGCTAGAGTTACAACTGAACAAAAAGGTAGCGATCGCAGCTAATGCAATAAACTTTTTCATAGATATTTAGGTTAAATTCAAGAATTTTAAGGCGGTAAACCTATCCAAAAAATGTGTAATACACAACATTAATGTTATAAAATTCTTAATTTTTTATTAATTTTTAGTTGACTGTTTATATTTCGTTCTTCCTTCGGGCTTTATACCACCTCTCGGGAATTTCTTGCTCGATTGCACCCAAATAATCGCCATAGGTGCAAGGTAATAACGTGTGTCTTTTTAATTTATTATTAACATTTGAAATAAAAGGCAATTCTATCCACCAACGTCCAGTTTTACTGCTCTTTTTAAATATTAAAATCTCATCATCTATCGGTACATTATACGTTTTAAAGCATTTTTCATCGTCAAAGTCGTCGTCTTTTACTCTAAAATTGACACCTTCCATAAAATACCAGATTACTTGTGCAATTAACATCGAACCACTTTTACTTTCTGTGGTACCATTTAATTCATAAACGCCAAAAGAAGATACTTTATTACTTATCCCTGCATATCTAGACACTGCACAAATTTCTCTTCCATCAAATCCATTAGGGCTTTCGTCACCTGAAACCGATAAAAAAGCACCTTTTAGTGCAGTAGCATCTATCGTAACAATATTTGCATCTCTTAGCACAGGCTCTACTTCCTTTACATCTGCTACAATATCTCCTAGTCTATAAGCGTCAAAGAATAACTTATCCATTAGCACTATCTCTTGCGGAGGATTATAATAAGACTGGTATCCAATCGCACTATAATTAAAAAGATTATACGGCTCGTCTACTATTATTTTACCAATGTAAGACCTATTGGTCATCGGTTGGTCTGCATCGCCTAAATCAAACCTACTATCTACATTTACATAATTCACCATTTTACCAATGGCATCATACGCTCTGTATTGCCCGTATGCCATATCCTGACTTCCTCCTAATATAATAGGTATCACTTTTTTTAACAGCAACTCTTCACAAACTTGCCTTACTGCAAATAACGTATCTGCAATACTATCACCACTATCAACATCTCCTAGATCAATAATTTTTCCAGACCAATTCCCTGGATATAAAGAGTACAATGCTTTTCTGAAATTTTCAAAATTCACATCACCGCCCATATAATCGATATCGTTACGGTTTTCGCGCACACCAAAAATGGCAAACTTTGCTTTTGAAATTG
>JALZVC010000162.1 GCA_023301205.1 Flavobacteriaceae bacterium | reverse complement strand
GAAGAAGGAAAAACCATCCTGTTCTCTACGCACGAAATTGGAATAGCACTCACATTAGTAGATAAAATGCTGGTGCTACAAAAAGACACCGTTTCTTTTAATACGCACACTGCCCTAGCCCAACAAGGTGTTTTCAACACGCTATTCCCTAGTAATACAATTGATTTTGATGTGGAGACGATGCAGTTTCGTGTTAATAATTAATGAGGGATTGTTGGGTTGCTTTTTTTATTGAATTGTATCTTTAGGGATTAGTTTTAAATAATATGAAGAAAACATGCTACATACTTTTAGTATTAATTTCAAACCTAACTTTTGGGCAATCAGAATTTTGCATTCATATCAAATCTGATGTTACAGTAGATAGTGTTTCAGTATCAGGAATGAATTTATCGAACAGATTAACTTCAGAATTTAAAAATGGAATTGCAAGAATCAAAACACCCTCAAAATCATCAGATCAATATTCGATATATATTGAGGATAAAATAGTTAACGGTTGGTTTAATACTGGAGAAATTAACATTTATCTCGATTATAAAAAAAATGAACTTTCAATTACTAAAACAAAGAATACTCCTGTTTATCAAAAACATAAAACCTATGTAAAGGCTTATAAAGACTATTTAAATGACAAGTCGAGTGGTACTGATTTCATAAAAAATGCTATTCTCGAAAATGATCAAGATGCTTTCGTTTTGTTTCCTCTCAATCATTGGTTAAAATTATATCAAAATGACAAAAAAGAATTAAACTTCATCAAAGCGTTTTTAGAAAAACAACCAAAAGCAATTAAAGAACATCTCATTTATGAAATGGTTGAAAATAGATTGAAAAAACTAACTGAAATAAATAAAATTGAGTTAAATGATTATTTATTAATTGACTTGAACGGGTTAGAAAAACAAATCAAGAAAGAGAAAAACAATACATTTACTGTTTTAGATTTTTGGTTTACCGCCTGTCCGCCTTGCATTAAAGAGCATAAAGAGATTTTAGCTAATCCAAATATTTTCAGCGATTTGAATGCAGAATTAATCGGAATTTCAACCGATAAAGAACAAGGGAAATGGGCCAAATATTTAGAGAAAAAGAATATTAACTGGAAAAACTATCGAATAGGAACAACTAATTTAGCTAAGGATTTAGCTATTTGGTCTTATCCAACTTATATAATACTTGATAAAGAAAATAACATATTAGGTAGTTATTCAAATATTGGAGATACAGTTAATGCTCTAAAAAAATAGTGAAAGTCTTTTATATAAAGAATTGAGTGTTTTGTGCACTTGCCTTATTCTAAACCTAAAAATAAACTAAAAACCACGTACCTCAAGAATGAAGCAAACCCTAATCTATTTTTTAATCACCATCATCGGCATAATAGTAGGCGCCATAATCGGGCACTTAATCGCTAAACTGAAACAAAAGGCAGAAACTAGCGCCCTTAATGAGCGCCTGCAACAGCAAGAGCTAAACCAACAACGATTGGCTGGGGAGTATCAAGAAAAGTTGACCGCACTAGCAAATAACGCTTCTTTGCAGGAAGAAAAATTTAGCGTCCAATATGAAAGTGTAATAACAGAACGTGAAAATATTAGAAAAGAAAAAGACTACCTCAATCTAGAACTTGCCAAACGAAACAGCATAGTAGAACATCTAGAAGAAAAATTAAGAGAAGAGCGCAATGAAGTAGAAAAACTACAAGAGAAGTTTACCAAAGAATTTGAAAATCTAGCCAATAAAATTTTAGATAATAAATCTGAAAAATTCACCAAACAGAACAAAGAAAATATTGATGTCATTTTAAAACCATTACAAGAAAAAATTGAAAAGTTTGAAAAGAAAGTAGACGAAACAAACAAGGAAGCCATAGGTCGCACATCGCAACTTCACGAGCAAATAAAAGGATTAACCAAGCTCAATGAGCAAATGAGTAAAGAGGCAACTAACTTAACTAAAGCGCTCAAAGGAGACAGTAAAATACAAGGGAACTGGGGCGAACTTGTGCTTGAGAAGGTTCTAGAAAAAAGCGGGCTTGAAAAAGATCGTGAGTATTTTGTTCAGCAAAGCTTTACCACAGCAGATGGCAAAAGAGTGTTGCCAGATGTGGTGATTCACTTACCAGACAATAAGCGTATGGTGATTGACAGTAAAGTGTCTCTTGTCGCTTATGAGCGTTTTGTTAATGAAGAAGATGAAGAATTACAACCACGCCATTTAAACGAGCATCTTACTTCGCTAAAGCGTCACGTAGATCAATTAAGCGAGAAAAATTATCACGATCTCTATGAGATGGAAAGCCCAGATTTTGTGTTGTTATTTGTCCCTATTGAGCCTGCATTTGCCATAGCAATCAATAAAGATCCAAGTATTTATAACAAAGCCTTTGAGCAAAACATTATTATTGTGACTCCTTCTACCCTTTTAGCTACCTTGCGTACCATAGACACGATGTGGAATAATGAGAAGCAACAACGCAATGCGATTGAGATTTCTAGACAAGCCGGAGCCTTGTACGATAAATTTGAAGGACTTATCAAGGACCTTACCGGCGTAGGTAAGAAGATGGATGATGCAAAAACAGATTATTCTAGTGCTATGAATAAACTCTTTGAAGGTCGAGGAAATCTTATCACCAGTGTTGAGAAGTTAAAGACGATGGGCGCAAAAGCAAAAAAGTCTTTGCCAGAAAAAATAATAAAACGAGCAGAAGAGAATGAGCTTGACTAATAATGATATTAGCGCTGTCACACTGAGCGCTGTCGAAGTGATCATATTGTCGAACTCTTCAATTAAGCCTCAATTTAACAATAGTCCTGATTGTTGTCTTCGACTGCGCTCAGACTGACAACTATAAAAAATTTAAAAATGAAAAAAATACTTTTTATAATCCTTGGTGCAATTTTAATGTTATTATTAGCATACTATGCCTTTGTATCTTTTGTACCTTATAGTGAGGGTACGCGCGCTGGCGAACTTATAAAATTTAGTAATAAAGGTGTCATCTTTAAAACCTGGGAAGGTGAGATAAGCCAAGGAATAAGTGGTGCACAGATATTTACATTTTCTGTATTAGACCAAGAAGCAGCCGTTATTGAAAAGCTAAAAGAATACCAAGGAAAATATGTAAACGTCACCTACGAAGAACGTTTTGACACCTTCTTATTTTGGGGCGATACAAAGTATTTTATTGAGGATGTCACACTAGAAACCTCTCCTCATTTTGATCGGGATTAAGATCTTGTGCTAGAGTGCAAAAATTAATTAGACTTAAAAAAATGGCAGTAATAAGACGTGCCAATTCTTTAGATTTTAACTCGAAAATACTTATTATAAACCTTTAGAAGCTTAATAAATTTATTGCTTTCTGAAATATTACAAAAGAAAAAAACTCGCTAAATAACTGAGCTTGCAAAAGTTTTTAAATCAACTCCTACAAACTCAGACTAGCTTATTTAAAAGTGTATTACTTAGTTAAATACATTTTTCTTCGTGCGTATAAATCATAAAATTGGTCGTCCTTCAGGCTATCTATAAATAAGATACTCTCTCCTGTACTTTTCATTTCTGGCCCAAGTTGCTTATTTACATTAGGGAACTTATTAAAACTAAACACAGGTTGCTTAATCGCATACCCATCTAGACGCGGCTTGAAATCAAAGTCAGTTACTTTGCTATGGTCTAACATCACTTTAGTTGCATAGTTTACATAAGGCTCGCCGTATGCTTTAGATATAAAAGGCACCGTACGTGATGCTCTTGGGTTTGCTTCTATGATATACACTTTGTCTTCTTTTATGGCAAACTGCACATTAATAAGACCTACCGTGTTTAAGGCAAGTGCGATATTTTTTGTGTGATCTTTAATTTGTTGCATTACAAACTCCCCTAAATTAAAAGGAGGTAATGTTGCATTGGAGTCTCCAGAGTGAATACCACAAGGCTCTATGTGTTCCATAATACCTATAATGTAGACATTCTCTCCATCACATATTGCATCTGCTTCTGCTTCGATAGCACCATCTAGATAATGATCTAACAGTAATTTGTTGTTTGGTATTTTCTGAAGTAAATCTACTACGTGTTCTTCTAGTTCTTGCTTATTAATAACAATCTTCATCCCTTGTCCACCTAAAACATAAGAAGGTCTAATTAACAAAGGAAAGTCTAATGTATCTGAAAGTGCTAATGCTTCTTCTGTAGTTTCTGCAACGCCAAACTCTGGATAAGGTATTTTTAAATCTTTAAGTATATTAGAAAAACTACCTCTATCTTCTGCAAGATCTAATGCTTGAAAACTCGTACCTAAAACCTTAATTCCATAGCGTTCTAATTTTTCTGCAAGTTTTAATGCCGTTTGCCCTCCTAATTGGACAATGACACCTTCTGGTTTCTCGTGACGAATAATGTCATAAATATGCTCCCAGAAGACTGGCTCAAAATATAGCTTATCTGCCACATCAAAATCTGTAGAAACCGTTTCTGGATTACAGTTAATCATAATGGTTTCATAGCCAATTTCTGATGCTGCAAGTATCCCGTGCACACAACAGTAATCAAACTCAATTCCCTGCCCTATACGGTTAGGACCAGAACCTAAAACAATTATCTTCTTCTTTTCTGTAACAATACTATCGTTTTCTGCATAACGATTACCGTCTGCAGTTTCCATTTCGTTTTCAAACGTTGAGTAGTAATAAGGTGTTTGTGCTTTAAACTCTGCTGCACAAGTATCCACCAGTTTGTAAACACGTTGCACGTTAAGTTCTTCTCTCTTATTGTAGACTTGACTTTCAAGGCACTTGAGCATATGCGCTAATTGTCTGTCTCCATACCCTTTTTGTTTTGCTTCTAAGAGCAATTCACGTGGTAACGTTTCCAACGTAAACGTAGAAATCTCTTTTTCTAAGAAATAAAGCTCCTCGTATTGCTTTAAGTACCACATATCTATTCTTGTGATGTCATGAATACGACTTAATGGTATGCCCATTTGTATCGCATCATAAATGACAAAAACACGATCCCAACTTGCATTTTTTAGTTTATCTAAAATCTGCTCATAATTGGTATAACTTTTTCCATCTGCTCCTAATCCGTTTCTCTTTATTTCTAGCGACTGCGTTGCTTTATGCAGTGCTTCTTGAAAAGAACGACCAATACCCATTACTTCTCCTACAGCTTTCATTTGTAGTCCTAATGTTCTGTCACTACCTTCAAATTTATCAAAGTTCCAGCGTGGTATTTTTACGATTACATAATCCAGTGTAGGCTCAAAAAGTGCAGAGGTAGATTTTGTAATTTGATTGTTTAACTCATTTAGGTGATAACCCATTGCCAGTTTAGTGGCCACTTTTGCAATAGGATATCCAGTTGCTTTAGAGGCGAGTGCAGAAGATCGAGAAACACGCGGGTTAATCTCTATGGCAATAATATCTTCTTTCTCATCTGGACTTACAGCAAACTGCACATTACATCCTCCAGCAAAGTCCCCTATACTGCGCATCATGTGTATTGCCAAGTCACGCATTTTTTGATACGTTTTATCACTTAACGTCATAGCAGGAGCTACTGTAATAGAATCTCCTGTATGAATCCCCATAGGATCCATGTTCTCAATAGCACAAATAATAACTACGTTATCATTTGAGTCACGTAATAATTCTAATTCATATTCCTTCCACCCCATCATCGCCTTATCGATCATCACTTCGTGGATAGGTGAGATTTCTAGTCCGCGTGTTAACAGCTCGTCAAAATCTTCTTCTTTATAAACAATTGAAGCTCCTGCACCACCTAGCGTAAATGAGGATCTAATTACTAGCGGAAAGCCAAATTTTTGCGCAATCTCTTTACCTTTTAAGAACGAAGTAGCCGTTTCTTGAGGTGCCATAGCTACCCCAATTTCACCCATAAGAAGACGAAATTGCTCACGATCTTCCGTTACATTAATCGCATCAATATCTACTCCAATCATTTCTACACCGAAATCTTTCCAGATTCCTTTTTCATCTGCTTGTATTGCTAAATTTAGTGCCGTTTGTCCACCCATAGTAGGTAAAACGGAGTCAATTTGCGGGTGTGCTTTAAGGATTTCAATGATAGATTTTGTGGTCAATGGCTTTAAATAAACGTGATCTGCCATTGACGGATCTGTCATAATCGTTGCAGGATTACTGTTTATTAAAATAGTTTCAATTCCATCTTCTCTTAATGATCTAAGAGACTGAGATCCAGCATAATCAAACTCACAAGCTTGACCAATAATAATAGGACCTGATCCAATAATTAAAACCGATTTTATTGAAGGATTTTTAGGCATAAGGGTGATTTTTTTTCGGGATATAAAATTAATACTCAATGGGGTATAAAAAAAAGGTGTTGCTTAAAAACAACACCTTTTTATTTAATACTTATCAACATTATTTCTTGTGACGAAATTCTGAAGAAACAGAAATCTTCTTTCTGCCTTTTGCTCTACGAGCTTTTAATACTTTTCTACCGTTTACAGATGCCATACGCTCTCTAAATCCGTGCTTGTTTCTTCTCTTTCTTTTTGATGGCTGAAATGTTCTTTTGCTCATGGTATGATTTCTTTATTCTGAAACTATATGTTTAAACTAAACCTTGTTATTACCTACTTTTCTTATTTCTGAAAATATAATTCGTCATTATTCTTCGTAGGCGGCTGCAAATATACAAACATTTTTTTCACACTCAACTCCAATTTGTAAAAAAATTTTAATTGTTTTACTTACCTTTGTCATCGCTTTAAAAACAAGCTCTATGTTTAATAAAAATATAAAAATAATTCTAGCTGCATTGTCCATATTTGCTGCTGTTTGGCAGTTTACAGAAACAAATATTGGTAATGGAATCATGTTCATACTATTAGCAATAATTTTTGTGTTTCTCTATTTTAAAAATGAAATTGTTTTGCTTGCCTTTTTGCGTTTAAGGAAGCAAGACTTCCCAGGGGCTAAAAAATGGTTAGATAAAATTAGTAATCCAGAAGGCGCTTTGGTAAAAAAACAACAAGGCTACTATAATTACCTTAATGGTTTAATGGTAAGTCAAACCAATATGAACGAAGCTGAGAAGTATTTTAAAAAAGCGGTTTCATTAGGGCTAAGTATGGATACAGATATGGCGATGACAAAGCTAAACCTTGCCGGTATTGCTATGAGTAAAAATAGAAAACGTGAAGCAGAGCAGCTTCTTACTGAAGCTAAAAAACTCGATAAGCACGGTATGATGGACGAGCAGATAAAGATGATGAAACAGAATATGAAACGCGCTGGCGCACCCAAACAACAATACGGTGGTGGCCGTAAAGGAAGAGGAGGACGCAGGTAGGTACCATAGCTTCATCATATTGCGCAAATATACTTCGCTAGTATTTACTTACTGATATAAGAGTGTTGTAAAGCATTTGAGAAAAACATTGCGATGAAAATTAAACTAACTATTTTATTCTTAATTATTTTCCAAATCGGATATTCACAGCAATATGATACTGTTGTGATTGAAGATGAAAATATAGATAAAAACAACGAAATTTATAAAACTGGAAACGTCTATGTTTATGATTACGAAATCATTCAAGACGGCGAAAAATGTAAATTAAAAAGCAACAAAGGAATGTTCGCGCGTAGTGATTTTGAACTTGTGCCAATTGGAACAGACAGTATTGGAGTTGATAAAATTCATTTGATTGTTCAACCCGTTGAGAATGCCGATAGGACTAATGGAAATCAAACGCAAATTTCATATTTGCAAGAACCTATTTTTGCCTCTGTAGCATCAACAGGAGCAGTTGAAAACGGTAAAAATGTTTGGATACATCCTATAAGAAAAGGATTTTTTAATTCTTTAGAAACTGCACCATTTCCGTTTGTAAAAAAACCCTTGAAAATTGGAACAGAATGGACTGACCAAATGAATATAGGACAGGGTTGGGGAAATGAAATGTGGGGGCAATGGGAAGGTCAATTGCTTCAAACCTACAATTACAAAATAGTTGCAAAAGAAAAAATAAAAACAAAGCTTGGCGAAATAGATTGTTTTGTAATTGAGAGTACTGCAAAATCAAGTTTAGGAACAACTAAATTAAAAAGTTATTTTTCGGAAAAATTAGGTTTTGTTCGATTAGAGTACGAACTGATGAATGATTTAAAAATGAATATGTGGCTGATTGACACCAAAACTGGAAAGGAGTTTAATGATACGAGAACATTTTTTCAAACGAAAGAATACATTAAACATTAGAAAAACGATGGGTAATAACACCTATACGTAATACGGGTTTTGGTGTTAAATTTAAAGTTCAGAGCATTTAATAAAGACCGCCAAATCTTTTGATTTAGCTTTAAAAGAAAAAAGATTTGGCTAAGTGCTAATTTGAAAGTTAAGTTCATTTAAATCCCGTACTAAGCATAGCCGAGTCGTTAAGCAACAAATTTCAAAGTAGTGCTCACCTTTTAAACCACTGCTCGCTAAAAAACACACACGCTAAGAAAAAGCAACCTTATTTAGAAAAAAAGAACATTTTAATCGCTACGATAAATAATATTACAGCGAAAGACTTTTTGAGTAGCTGTTCTGGTATATTAACAGCAAACTTGGCACCTAAAAATCCTCCTAAGAGAAAAGAAATACCAATAATAACTGCAAATTTCCAATTAAAAGCAGCTTCTCCAGCTATTGGATTTACATAATATGTATATGCGGCAGGCAAGGTCACCAACATAGCTAATACCGCGAGGCTAAGACCTTGAGCTTGATGTTGAGAATAACCCAAAAACAATACCATTAAGGGAATCATAACTACTCCCCCACCTACGCCCATAAAACCACTAAGAATTCCAGCAAACAAGCCAATAGCTATTAAAGAAACAATAAGAGTAGGATTCATAAATTGACTAATTAAGCTGGTAATATCCTTCTTCTGGGATTTCTACAATATACTCCTTCTTCGAGGCATTCTTTAAAAAAGTATCTCTCAACCAAGGGTTGTGTATCTTTAATATTTTATAATTGATGCCTTGATCTTTTGACCATTTAGCAAAGTCTTCAATGGGATAATTTACAACCACTTTTTTTGTTGGAATCTCTTGATACATGTCTGTTGATCTTAGGTTAAAACCATACTTTTTAGGATTAGACATAATTTCTTTAAAAGCAAGTATTCTAAAAACATATCTGCTTGTTTCAGGATTAAGTAGCACATCATAATAGTCATCTACATCTTGTCGCTCTAGTTGGTTATTGATACCTCCATTACCTGCATTATAGGCCGCACACGCTAATGTCCAAGTCCCAAAACGGTTTTTAGATTTATTTAAGTACTTCGCTGCCATCTCTGTTGCTAGATCTAGATTATAGCGTTCATCCACATAATCATTCACCTCTAGTCCATACTCCTTTGCGGTCCCTTTTAAAAATTGCCAAAAACCAGCTGCTCCAGCTGGAGACCTTACGTTATCAAGACTACTTTCTGCCACAGCAAGGTATTTAAAATCGTCTGGGAGGTTGTGTTGGGCTAGAAGCGCTTCTATTCTAGGGAAATGCTTATTTGCCCTTTTCATCATAATAATCATATTAGATTGCCAGTAGGTATTCACGTGTAACTCACGATCCATACGCTCTTTAATATCTGGATTTTCTAGTGGTACGCGCTCACCAGCAAACTCTAAGTAAGCAGGCATTGGCAAAGCATAAACACCGTAATCGTTTGCGATTTTCTCTGTTACTGCCGCGTCTGTTGTAGTAGATTGGACAGCAAAAACACTGACCAAAACTACTGCCGCCACAAAGGCAACGACACCTATGACTTTCATCATTTTCATAAACTATTTCTTTGTTTTAAAGATATGCATTTGTATTCCACTACAAAAACAGATTTATTAATTATTAGCAACAATCTTATCCAATTGGTCTACTATCCAATGGGAGCGATTTAAAATCATAATATGCGTACCATCGGGACAAAATATAGCATCTTTAATATATTCCTTCGGAAACACCATGTCCTTGTCTCCATGTAAATGAATGATACCTGGTAATGGTTCTTTTCTATTATAAGAAACCATATTTTTAATAGCCCAATCCAAGTAATCCTTATCACGAACATGTAAATATTCATTGTATAACTGCAATCGTTTTTTAGACCTTGGCCCAATTGCAAATCGCGTTAAATCTTTTGCCCTAATAATAAGGCTTGTTGGTGCGAGCTTATAAAGCCCTGTTCTTTGAACAAAACGTAACCTTTTGGGTAGTTCATTTCTAGATTTTACACTTGATATTAATACTAGATGTCTAAGCGATACAAATTCGCTCATGGCTTGTACAACAACCCCGCCAAAAGAGACTCCTATAAGTATTGCGTCATCTTGTTTAATGGCTTCCGCCATCCTTTTTGCATAATTAGGCATAGATTCTGCCTTATTAGGGATTTTCCAATCAATAATATGCATCACATATTTATCTGTAGGAAGTTTAATATTCCTAAATATTTCAGTGCTTGCAGCAAGACCTGGAACAAAATAAACGTGTATTTTTTCTGAATTCATAGACTATATCTCCTCTTATAGTAAAACATCCAAGATATTTCGTAAATTTACATATCATTAAACAAACTTCAAACTAGTTTTAGAAGAAACCCCATTATATGATTGAAGATGTTGAAATCACAGATAACGAGTTTTTGCGCCAATTCGAACTAGAAATTGGTGATAATATGGCACGTATAGAATATTCGCTTCAAGAGCGTAAAATTTTTCTAACTAAATATGAAATGCCAGAAGATCTAGAAGATCAAGGTTTCAGAGAGATTTTCATAAAAGCCGTCTTTACCAATATTAAAGACCGAAATATTAGTATGATGCCTACTGCTCCAGAAATTGTTAGTTTTTTACGCAAAAACAGAAGAAAGTACAAGTCTTTGCTTCCTATAGGTATTAATATCTAATCTGAAAATTCCATTTTCAAATTACAAATTTGTTAGCCTAAATTCATTTCAGAAACAAAATTAAACCGCACTAGCCCGTCTTCATCAATTTTTGTCAATTGTACTTCGTGTAACGTATTCACTAGTTCTGGATTCCAAGTTGTTTTCACTTTTACATAATTTTCAGTAAAACCGTGAATGTATCCTTCTTTGTTTTCGCCTTCAAACAAAACAGTCAA
>JALZVC010000161.1 GCA_023301205.1 Flavobacteriaceae bacterium | reverse complement strand
GTTGTTTTATTTGGTATTAATGCTGGTACAGTGAGCAGATTAGATGGTGTAACTTCTACTTTAAGAGATAATGCTGAAAACAGAAACCTACCTTCTGCTATTGGTGCTCAGATTGTTGAGGGAGCAGACGGAAATTTATATGCTGTAGTTACCGAAGCTAGAGAATTTCAAGCTGATGGATTACCACCAGCATTCCCGGCCCTACAAGACGGGTCAGTTTCTACTTGGAGAATAGAAGGAGATGCATTAGTTGCAATTAACTTAGACGTAGCATCAGGAGAGAATAATACAGGAAGAACAGCTTGTTGGTTAGACTTTACTTTAGACGAAAGTTCTTTCTTCGTATCTAATGCAATAGAAGCTGGATTGGCATCATATAGCTTTAGCAACGGACAGATTTCTTTAACTAACCAAACGGCAGCTCAAGGAACTGGAACTGGTGGAGCGGACAATGGCCCTGATGCATTCGCAGTTACAGAAGGATGGATCGATATGTGGATCACTGATGATGGACAGTACTTATATCAACTATTTGGATTAGATGGTACTATCGGAATCTTTGGTGTAAACGGAGAATCTCTTACGCCACTTGGTGAAGAGGCTAATAATCTACCAGATACTAATACACAAGGTATTGTAGCGATATAAATAATAGTCGTTAGTTTTAACAAACATTATTATTTTTAAAAAGCCAATAGATTTAAAAATCTATTGGCTTTTTAATTTTCAACTATTTAATGCGTCTTATAGATTGATATATTGACTCCTTCATTTTAATTTCAAAATACTTTTTGTATATTCTACTCTATATGCACCAATGTTTTTAAAATATCATTCATACCTACTAAAAAAACAACCCATGGATTCCCGTTGCACCTCTTCCTCCCATTCACTAGTAAAGCTCTTTTTTTTAGTCGCTATTTTAACTTTTTTTGCCTGTGGCAGCGGCTCTGATAAGACGAACAATGTAGTAATTGGCGATCCAAAACCTCAAACCGAGGATATTTCCGAAGTAAATAGTACAGCGCCCCAAACAGTTGTTGTGCCCCCCTTACCCAAAGGAGCAGTGACCGCTAGTTTTAAAACGGATAACATTTCTTTTTATGGATATGTAAAGAATGTCAATACCGGAAAAGGCATTACGACAATCGCTTTTGAGAATAACGCAGCACCGCCACTCGTGTTAAGAGACACCTATGGGGCAACCATGAGGAGTTTAGGCTTTGATGAGTTTGATAGAGACCTGCTGCTCGTTGACACAAAAATAGAAGACCCACAATTTCATAAATATCATCTATATATTTTAAAAAACAACCAATGGCTGTCTGTTGTAAATCCTTTTGCCATACACGAAAGCCATAAAGAAGCACAGCAAAACCCAATATTTGTTGACCCAGACAACCCTAATAATATGTTTAGGTATTACTCCGTTTTTGATATAGATGACACCAATGAACTAGAATATGGCTGGCGATTGCACAATGAGAGTATTCTAATACAAAATAGATAATATGAAATAGTACAAAGTAATAACCATTAGTACTCTCTGTTTATTTTATTTTTCTCAATTAACTTATAATGATATTAACTAATAGCCTGTAAAACAACAGTATAAAAGTTAAAGCAATTAGACCCAGCGATAGAATTTGATAATGCAAATCAATAGGAATTTTTTAAATGAAATAACAAAGGCCAGCAACATTAGTTCTCAATAGGGAAAAAAGTATAATTTTTTAGGAATTTTTCGCATTTCTAAAGGTCGCCTTCTCTTGTACCTTTGCAGTGTAAAAAAACCTTTAATATTATAAATGATGACAACTTTTAATGTCCCAACAAGAGAAGAAGTAAGTGCAACAAATCAAGAAATCTTTGACAATCTTGAAAAAGCAGTAGGCTTTGTACCAAACCTTTTTGCAACATATGCATATTCTGAAAATGCACTTAAGAACTATCTAGATTTTTCTAATGCAAAAACATCTCTAAAAGCAAAAGAGAAAGAAGCTGTTAACCTAGCCGTAAGTCAAGTTAATAATTGTGAGTACTGTTTATCTGCGCATACAGCAATCGGTAAAATGAACGGCTATAACGATGCGCAAATTTTAGAATTGCGTGCGGGAAAGGCGTCGTTTGACTCAAAGCTAGATGCTTTAGCACAGTTATCAAAAAACATTACAGAAAACCGCGGTAACGCAGATGCATCTGTTGTAGAGAATTTCTTTGCTGCAGGATGGACAAAAGAAAATTTAATAGATACTATTTCATTAGTAGGAGATAAGACCATCTCAAATTACATTAATAACACCACTAAAATACCTGTTGACTTTCCAGCAGCACCTTCAATTTAATCAAAACAAATATTTAATTTTTAAAAAACAACACATGAAAAATCTAGTAGTATTAGCAGCAATGAGTGTATTAGTATTTACTTCTTGCAAACAAGAAGTAAAAGATACAGAGACAACAACAACGACAATTGTTGAGAATGTCAAAGAAGCAGCAATGGTAAAAACGGTTGCTTTAACACAAACTGACGGTGAGTTTATGCAAAAAGAACTTGTACTTGATGCAGGAACATATGTTTTTGAAATAGGCAATAAAAATGTGGACCACCCAGTAGGTTTTGTCCTTGCACCTAAAGGAAAGACAGATGAAGCAAATCATATTAAAAGTGCTTATGTAAAAGCCCCAGTAAAAACAGGAAGCACTTCAATGACAAATGAAGTAGTATTAGCAAAAGGTGAGTACGTTTATTTCTGCCCACTTAATCCAACTCCTCAATACAGCTTAACAGTAAAATAGTATATTTTAAATTATATTTAAAAAAGCCCGTTATTAAAGCGGGCTTTTTTTATAGTTTTTTTTAAAAGTCCCAGGTGGCGTACCCACTTGTCTTTTAAAGAATTTAGAAAAATGTGCTGCCTCTGTATACCCTAAATCATATCCAATTTCCTCAGCACTTTTATCACTAAAAAGTAAAAGTCGTTTTGCTTCTAATACGATTCTTTCATTTATAATCTTTAAAGGGGACTTGTTACCTATCTTCTTAAATAAATTTGATAGTGTTTTAGGAGACTTAAATAAAAGATCTGCATAATCGACTACTTTGTGTTTTTCTTTAAAATGCTGTTCTACAAGCACATGATATTTACGAATTAGATCAAGTTGCGTCTTAGGCATTTTAGGATTAGGTAGGGTTTTTTTAATAAGACGACTAGAAGTTATAAGTAAACCTTTTAACATCACCCTCAACATTTCTTCTTGTATGTTATCTTTTGTTTCAAACTCTTCTTGAAATAAATAAAACATAGATTCAAATCCTTTTTGATCCTTCTCACAGAGTGTAATGATAGGTGGCTGAGAAGACCCAAAAAACAAAAATCCGTTGCAAGAGACCTCTGTATCGTGGTTTTGAATGCAATAAAACTCTCTATTAAAGACAATTGCTAGCAAGCCCTCTTGCTGCGATAATGAAACAACATTAAGTGGTGTACAAAAAACAACTTGATTTATTTTGAGGACAACATCATAGCCATCAATGTTTATGGTCACACCAGCTTCTTTACACCAGAGAATTTTATACAGCTCTTTACTCTTAAGCAACTCTTGAGAAGGTCCACAATTAAAATTAGTGAAAATTAATTGACTCTCATCCTTAAGACTTTGGTATTGTAATTTCATACAGTAAAGAAACGAATTATAGCGTGAAAACGAAAAGCATACAGTTTAATAGAAAAAAAAACGTAATCCAACTTCTTTAGCTTTTGTCTTATTGTACATTTCTCTTAGTGTTGTTACACAGTTTTTCAAGTTCCGTAAATAAGCCTAAATAAAGTTCTTGCCATCTCATGACGTAAGCCTTGCAGAGAACAAATAGATTACTTCTGTAATTAATGTTTTCGCAAACACTAATTTAACTAAGTATTTACCATCGCAAAAGCTGGTTCGTTTACTAAAAACAGCTACAGACATTTTCTTAACACTCCGCCCTGTAGCTTTAACCGTGACACTTGTTGTGTTAAGACTCGTTTCTTCAGATTTTTTTTATTGCAACCAAAGCTCAAAAAAAAGGATTCACAATAGTAGCAATATGTTTTTCATAAATTCTATACAACTCGTTTATATGAACACTCAACTATCAGTTCATTACAGACACAATTGCTATAAATATGATGTAAAAGGTTTCATTTTGTGTGGGTTGTAGACTGGGGAGAAGCTTGCGACTAGACGTAAACAAGCCCTAACGTTTACTGTCCCAAGGCCACGTGGAATTATCACTATTACAAACAAAAAAAGCCC
>JALZVC010000160.1 GCA_023301205.1 Flavobacteriaceae bacterium | reverse complement strand
TCACTAAAACTAGTGGTAGATGCGTTTAATTTTCGCTCGTGTTTGTTGGCCAGCTTTGTTACTGTCGCTGCAAAATCTGGATTTGTGCGATTATCACTTTTTGTAATGACTAGTGTTCCTTTTGGGTACGATATTCCATTAAAACGTAAGTCTTTTTCAGAAAAACGTACTTTAATATCGTTTTGCAAAAGGGCTGCTAAAAATTTAGCATCACTCATAGAATTCCAAGTCACTAAATATCCTGCTGCGTCATTAGATACTTGGTTTAATTCTTTTACATAAGGATTTCTGCCATTGGCAGCGACTGCAGATGTACTTGCGATAGCGTCTAATCCATACGCATACGGAATACTCCAAGCCGTAATGTCATAGGTAAGTGGGTCGCTTAGTTTTGCATCTGGTTCAAACAGTACTTTTACCATTTTTCCTTTGGGCTGCGTGGCGCTAACTACAAGTGCTCCTGTAGCATCCATAGATCCATTTTTGTTTTCACTATAGTGGAACCCATTCACATTTCCGCCGTTAGAAAAGCCGTATTGAATCTCGTGCTTATCTAATAAATTTGTCAGTGCTTTAATTTTATCTGGATTACCATTTAAGACATAGCTTTTATATTTTATACCACTGTTTTTAAAGAATTTTTTAAATTCTGTATTCAATTGTTGTGCGTTTTTACTACCAACCTCTACAGTCGATAATCCAGTCGTCGTATGGTGTGCTGCTCTATCTTTTAATGTGAGTACAAAGCCTTCATCTGTGTTTATACCTATTCCTGCACGACCATGACCTGCCTGCTCGTAGGTCATCCCAATGGCTCCCATAAAAGTAGGATAGGTATCTCCGTAGCTCGGGTACAATAAATCAAAACTTTCTCTTGTAAAAAATAACCAGCCTTCTTGATCAAAATATTTTGCGTGATTCTTTCCTACTTCAGTCTGGAAATCGCGTTGAAAATCTGTGATTATCTCGTGAAAAGGTTCTGCTGCTGGTGCAAAGTAATAAGGCTCATTAATACCCTGTTCGTGAAAATCTACGTGAATGTGTGGCATCCATTTATTATAAATCTTAAGACGGCTCTGGCTCTCTATTTGTGTAGCCCAAGCCCAGTCGCGATTTAAATCAAATAAATAGTGGTTAGGGCGACCTCCTGGCCAAGGTTCATTATGCTCAACCGCTGCCTGCTTTACGTTGTAGGGAGAAGATTTTACTTGATTGTACCAATTTGTGTAACGATCACGTCCATCAGGATTCACACAAGGGTCAATAATGACAATCGTGTTTTTTAACCATGCTGTTTTAGTAGTAATAAGCTCATATACAGTTGACATCGCTGCTTCTGAACTAGAAGCTTCATTACCGTGCACATTATAACTTAACCAGACGATGGCGATATCTGGATTTGCATTTCCACTCTCTAGGCCAGCATTAATTAAGTTGTTTTTTCTAATAGTCTCAATATTCGCTAGATTTTCTGGAGTCGAAACAATCGCATAGGTAAGTGATCTTCGCTCATTGGTCTTTCCATAGACATCATAGGTGACCATAGCGCTGTTTTCTGCAACGTGTTCAAAATAATTAACAACATCTGCGTGACGTGTAAATTGATCGCCAATCTCATAACCTAAAAAAGAAGCTGGAGATTGCAGCTGTCCAGTTGCTGAAATACTAAAAACGGCAATAAAGAGATATAAAATATTTTTCATAGATGGATTTTATTGATGGCTAAAGATAATCGAAATATCAATTATTTATTTGTAATCCTGCGTATAAAATTTTTAGTGTTATTGTTCCTCCAAGTAGGCGGGGAGGTCTTCTAGAAAGATATAGCGTTCATTTTCAAAATCCATACGGCAATAATAATGTGATAGTCCGTTTGTAATCATTAAGTTTTCTGCCTCAAGCACAAAATTGTAACGTGCAATTTGGTCAAAGGTATCTTGGGTGATTTTAATTTTAGGTGCTTTGCATTCTACAATAAGCTGAATACTCCCATCTCTATTAAACACCACAACGTCATAACGTTTGGTTGTTTTATTTAATTTAATTTGCTTTTCAACATTGATTAAAGAGGCAGGATAATTTTTTTCTGAAATAAGAAAATGCAATACGTGTTGGCGTACCCATTCTTCTGGAGTAAGAACTACAAATTTTTTCCGAATAAGGTCAAAAATCATCGGTTTGTTTTCGTTACTTTTGAAACGAAATTCGTAGGAAGGAAACTGAAGTTGTTGCATTGTTACAAAGGTATCAATTCTCTTATTAAATAGAGCAGTAAGTCTTCCTTTGAAGGTAGATTTAGAGGGATGTTTAGCCAAGTTGTTAATGTTTCTATTTTCTGGATGCACAACCTGATAATGAGTTTTATTTAAATAGCTACCATCTAAAATCAAATAATGCCCTTAGATAAAGTAAAATCTATTATTACAGATATTAAGAATAAGAACTTTAAACCTATCTATTTTTTGATGGGAGAGGAGCCTTATTACATCGATGCTATTTCAGATTTTATTGCTAAGAACGTACTCACCGAAGAAGAGCGAGGTTTTAATCAGGTTGTTTTATACGGTCGTGATGTTTCTATAGATGATATTGTGAGTAATGCCAAGCGCTATCCTATGATGGCAGAGAAACAAGTGATTATTGTAAGAGAGGCTCAAGACCTATCGCGTACCATAGAAAACCTTGTGGCATATGCAGACAATCCGCAACCATCTACGGTGCTGGTAATGTGCTACAAATACAAGAAACTAGACGCGCGTAAAAAACTAAGTAAAGCCATTAAAAAAACAGGCGAACTTTTTGAAAGTAAAAAGCTGTATGATAATCATGTGCCTAACTGGATTGTTAGTGTATTGCAAGGGAAAGGATACACAATTACGCCTAAAGCTGCACAAATGCTAGTAGAGTTTTTGGGTAATGATTTAGGAAAGATTAATAACGAAATAGAAAAATTGCTAGTAATAATAAAGCCAGGGGCACAGATTACGCCTCAGATTATTGAAGTAAATATCGGGATTAGTAAAGACTTCAATAATTTTGAATTACAAAAAGCTCTTGGAGCTAAAGATTACATAAAGGCCTATCGTATTATTACGTATTTCTCTCAAAACCCTAAAGACCATCCTATTGTTTTAACGGTTTCTTTGCTGTACAGTTTCTTTTCAAAATTGCTTAAATATCACTCACTTTCTAATAAAGCCGAAGCTGCAAAAATACTTGGTGTAAATCCATATTTTTTAAAAGACTACCAGCAAGCTGCAGGTAATTACCCAATGAAAAAAGTGAGCGGTATCATTACAGTTATTAGAGATGTAGACCTTAAAAGTAAAGGAGTAGGAGCTGCGGGAATGCCTCAAAGCGAGTTGTTAAAAGAACTATTGGTTGGTGTTTTTAATTAATGTCCCAAACTTACACAACAAATGTAACTAGTAAGATGTTATATAAACATGATGCATAAACACTCTTTTTTACTGCTATTAAGTATCTTTTTATATGCAGTCCCTATTCAGGCACAAGAGCTTGATAGCGTGCAACATCAAGACACCATTTCTGGCAAGAATGTTTTTACAAGCATCTTTGCAGAAACACAGATTACCAAAAGCTATTTTTATAAATCACTCTGGGGCCCACGCTATAGAGACGCTTATGCGACTTTAATTAAAGCTCCCATCGTTGATTTGAATACCTACAAACAAGGTTTTAAAAACATACAGCAATATGGTGCGGTTAATTCTGGCACCTTCTTATTAAAAGATAATCAGGATGCTACTTATATAGTAAGAGCGCTGCGCAAAAACCCTACGGCATACCTCAATAATGAAATCCTAAAGCAAGAATATAGGCAAGGGAAACTAGACGATACTTATACCGCAGAATTTATTGACGATCTAGGTACAGGGGCGCATCCTTATATTTCACTCGTGGTGAGTTCGCTTGCGCGCGACTTGGATATTACGCACACGTATTCTTCTTTAATTTACGTACCTAAAGACGGCGGTCTTAGAGGGCTGCAAGGCGATTATGGTGATGAGTTGTTTTATATAGAAAAGCAAATTCCTTCAGAAATATTAAAAACGGAGAACACATCTTTAAAAGATACTGTAGTAAGTACTGCCTATGTGTTAGAGCAGTTAAGGGCAGATCGTTTTAATAAAATCGATGAGACGGCTTATATACAATCGCGCATATTTGATATGCTAATAGGCGATTGGAATAGAGGTGAGCCGCAATGGGACTGGTTACCCCAGCATAATGAAGGAAATACGACCTATGTGCCAATTTCTAAAAATAGCGACCAAGCCTTTTCTAAAATGGGTGATGGGCCATTAATGAAATTGGCGACACTTGCCTCAAGAAAAAAACGCCATCTAGCAAGCTATGACGGGCTATTAAAAGATCCAAAATGGTTTAATTTTAGTGCGTTTGCATTAGATAAAGCGCTCATTTCAAACCTTGACGCTCGCTTTTGGGACGAAGAAACAAAAAAAATAACAGCAGCCTTAACCGATGAGGTGATTACAAAAGCATTTGGTCGCGTACCAAGTGATTTAAAAGCTAAAATTTCAGAAGAAATAATAGTACAATTAAAACAAAGAAGAGCCCAATTACCTCAATTGGTATCGAGTTATGTAGCATTGCTAAAAAAACTAATTATCATTAAAGGAACAGATACTAATGACAATTTTGTTATCGAACGAAAGCTTGATGGTAGTACAGAAATTACGATCCAACAAAAAGAAGGGGCAAATGTACCGGCGTATAAACAAACCATTACATCTGGCGATAC
>JALZVC010000159.1 GCA_023301205.1 Flavobacteriaceae bacterium | reverse complement strand
AAAGGAGCATAGCCCACAGCCATTTTTAAAGAATATTTTATGTAAAAGAACGTGGTATAAATATACAGAATACTTCTTAAAAAAGAGAAATACATTGCTTTATTTTTATGTTTACTGAGTGCTTTTTGAGTGTAAGAAAGTATAATGAACAAACAAAAAAGCCACCCATAAACTGGATAGCTTTCTCTTACTTTTTAACCTTATCGCTTTGCTTACTCTGTAACGGCACTCGTCACAGACGAAGCGTTAGCGAGTAATCATACGGGCGCCAGCTGGGGCAAGAACGTGGTATAAAGAACCGAAAAAAGCAACGATTTTTAGTCGTTGCTTACATATATAATTTCCTACTCTCTTGGTTTTCTACTTGTATGAAGAACTGCCAAAACATAGATGTTATTATCTTCAACTATGTAGTGAATTCCATATTTGAACTTTTTGGTAAATCTAATATGGACATTTTTATATTTTTTCTGAG
Organism: Flavobacteriaceae bacterium; assembly: GCA_023301205.1. GTDB lineage: Bacteria > Bacteroidota > Bacteroidia > Flavobacteriales > Flavobacteriaceae > Patiriisocius. The sequence goes on along the minus strand of JALZVC010000159.1, from coordinate 2,269 downwards.
AATGTTCTGGAAATTCATTGATGTATAATATTACTTCCCTAAACTCTCGTGACAATTCTAATCCCAGCCCTCTTTTCTGATCTTCTTGCCAGAGCATTGCATCGGAGATTTCATATTCTGCTTCGGGTTTAATCGTAAGACTATACTCCATAATTTGCAGTAATATCTCCTTCAACTTCTTTCCAACTTCTACCTGCGCTTGGATTCATTTTATGGCTAGCTAAACGCTCATCAAGAATTTTTTTATGTTCATCAGAGACCATATAATCAACACTTTCTTGTCCATACGTTTCAAAGACAGCCTTAACAATCCTTAAAACCTTATCATCTGCTTTGCTCATATATTGAGCTATTACGTTTTTTAATTCTAATGTCCCCATAATTTTATATGCTTACGCTAACAAATATAACTAATTATAGCATTAGTTGTTGTGTTTTAAAACTACAAACATCATTCCTAAATTACACACATAACGCCACTAGTAAGTACTAGCGGTAGCCAGACTCTGACATACTAGCGCCATCAGGGGGGATGCTAAAACTAAAAAAGCATACGCCTGTTAAAAATAACTCACATAAAAAAACCACCCACATACTGGGTAGCTCTTTCTTACTTATTAATCGTATTGCTCTGCTTACTCATAACGGCACCCGTCACAGACGAAGCGCTAGCGAGCAATCATTCGGGCGCTAGCTGGGGACATTACTGAACACTACCAACATATTTTTAAAAATAATTCCTTATTCCTTACAACACTTAAAACTTCAGATTTAAAATTGTTTTCATTAAAGGCTAATAGATTTACTCCCGTTTCTGTCGCCTTATAAATTGAAGGTGAATCTTTAAAATTTTGAATAGTTATTAAATTATTACCAGATAAATCTCTTATCACGGATATCAAATCTTCTATATAAACCCCTAAAGCCCTCAAAGTTTGTTCTATATTATGAAAAGTTTTTGCTGATTTAACTCTATCAATTAATGTTAGAACGAGTTTATGATCTACTATCAAGTTTTTATTATTAGTCATATTTTCCATTTGCTTCGTCTATAAGTTGTTTATCAAACGCTTTATTCGCTTCTGGTGTATAAAAATCTACTCCTGATGGATTTGCATTATATAAATCAGCAGCTTCCTTATGAGCCTTTTGATAAGCTTCATCAAAAGGCATACCATCTTTTAGTAATTTATCCATAATTAAAGCCTCACTTACCTCATGTGAATAAAAGAGTTTATCTGTATTTGTAACATCAAGGTCTCCATCAATAACTTTCTGTAGTCTTTCGATCATTATTTTATTGTGTTCCCAAACTCCTCCTGGAGCATCTTTTGCAAATTTTTCTAAATGAGCTTTCACCTTTTCTAATCCGCCACTTGTAATTTTGATTTTATTAAGGGGAAGAAGTTTAGATTTATCAAGATGTAAATCAGGAAGAAATTTATCTAATTTCCCAAGCAGACCAAATTTTGATGCTGGAACAAAAAATTCTGAAGTAAAAACCGTGAATTGACCATGCGCATTTCCTGCTATCGCTGGGTCATCACTTCCAACTTTAGCCCACCAATCCCCTATAGCATTCCCCATAATCCTTAAAGTTTGTTTAGGATTAGTAATTGCAGTATGTATAGCAGCCATTGTTTGATCAGGTTTTGTTACTGTAGTATATACTCCTGAGATAGTATTTCCCGCTGCTTCATACATACCTTGACCAGCAGAATAATGAAAAATAACTTCGTTTTTTGCTTCAGGATTTTTATTGTAAAAATCAGGATCATTTGCTGCTGCCTGTTCAATATCTGCTATTGCAGGTCTGGGCTCCATTCCTTCAAGCTCAATCATATCTATCACACGATTTCCACTAAAACTATAAGGAGAATAAAAAGGGTATTGAGGTGATAGAGGATCTCTCGCAAAGAACCTACCCACTCTAGGGTCGTGCATTCTAAAGGTATAATTTAAAGAATTCCCTTCTCCTTTCACTTCATTATCCATCTCCTGACCTTGGAAGCCATACCTATAATCTCCACTGTTACCGTGCCTGTTAGGTAAAAGCATCCCGAAAGGATAATAGTCAAAATCCTGCTATACTACTATATGTATAAGAACGTTTACTTATTTAAAAGTAACAATTTAGCATAATAATGCCAAATATGGTCATTTTTGTGATTAAAATTAGTTGAACTATAATTCTTAATTATTTTATGAAAGTTTCAAAACCATTAGTACCCTTTTTTACGTTATTCATTAAAGAAACTCGCTCAGGCAA
>JALZVC010000158.1 GCA_023301205.1 Flavobacteriaceae bacterium | reverse complement strand
AAGTAGAGATTTAAAGAAAGGAGCTGAATTAGGTTTATTTGAAAAAATAGGAGAAAAAAATAAAACAATCTACCGTTTAAAATAACTGGGCACAAAAACGTATAAAAACAATAGGGAAATTAGTGCTTAACCCAATGTTTTAGATACTTTTTCGAAGTCGACAAAATTTTAAATTTGGCTTATTGAGAAATAAAGATAATACGAAAAATTTAAAAATTCGGCTTGTGTTCAACCGAATGGTTCGTGCGTTTTTTACGCCCTACTGTTCTTATACAAATCCGCCGGTACATAATTTAAGAAATGCGAAAACTGATTTCAATATTGATGATTTTATTTCTAATCTTTAGTTGTAAAATGGCGAATCTAACTGATGTTAAAAAGCGCTATCTGATTACTGACAGCGGAAATGAAAAATTCTATTTGATTGACTTTATAAAAGTAAATCAAGAAAGTGGGAAATTAGGCGAAATCCCAATGATAATTATTGACGGAAAACCATTTACATATCACTATAAAGAAGTGAATGAAAAAATCGAAATTTCTAAAAAGGATATTAAGCGGATTGAAATATTGGAATCTAAAAAAAGCATTCCTTTATATGGAAATGATGGAAAATATGGAGTTGTTCAAGTTTACACTTACTGAATTCAAATAACATCTGAATAAAAACTAAGTACAACAATGGTAATTGTTGCACAAGTCACAAATTTTGATAAAAACAGCACTATCTAAGCCTCTTTTAAGAGGCTTTTCTCTTTTCAACTAGTTAATAATGGGTAAATAATCTAGGCGTATAAGTGATCTAAATACGTTTTTAAAGCGTCTTTTTGCAAAAGCGATAAAAGCAAGCTGTCCCGCTTCACTTTTCACCCGTTTTTGTACAAATTTCAAATACTTCTTTAAATTATAAGCCATAGCAGACAAATGCATTACTTTATTTGCTTGTTTTATACCAATGGTATTGATTTTTCTTAATCCCATAAATTGAGTTAATGTACCAAATACGGGCTCTACTGTACTTTGCCGCTTCACTTTCATATAACGACCTTTGGAGCTATGTACTCTAGTGTTATTACGTTCGTATTCTTCTACATAATAGGTGATGGTTATTCGCTTCTCGTGACTCTTTTTTAAACAAGCTTCTTTTATTGGACAATCTATACATACCGCCTTTGATGCACGATACTCTTTCTTTTTATTCTTGTTTACACCTTCATAAAAAACCTTCTTAAAGGGTATTTTACCTTGTGTACATACATAATGATCTTGTGCTTTATTGTATTTAAAATCGTCTGAACCACCTTTGTAAGTGCCGTGTGGCGGAATATAACTAAGCAATCCTTTTTGTTCTAAAAAAGCATAGTTCTCGCCACTGCTGTATCCCGTGTCGGCAACATAATTATGCAATAAAAGCCCTTGCTTATGTAAACGTGTTTCTAGCCGATTGCATATATCTTGCAAATACTGACTATCTCTACCATCTGCGTGATAGGCTTTGATATCGGTAATAACGTGATGGGCTGTATCTACACTTAATTGACTCATATAATTAAGCTTTCTAGCCTTGCCTGGCTTAACGCTTATGCGAGCATCAGGATCCGTTGGGCTGTAATGAGTTTTGTCACTTGTGTATTTACTGTCTTTGTTTCCCGCACCAGGTCGTTGATCTTGGTCTTTTTTCCATTTCTTGTTTCTGCTTTTTATAGCTTGTAATTCGCTAGAACTAGCACTAAGGGTTTGTTCCGCTTTTGAAGCCTTGTTTTCTTTAGATTGACGGATAGGATCTGGCTTTTTATCCATAGCGCTTAGGTGACGGATTTGACCTAAATAGATTTCTAAATCTTTAAGGAACTTTTAACTCTAAAGTGTCCATAGAAGCGTTTAGTTTGCCTTAATAGGTGCAGAATCTATAGTCTGTGTATGACCACTGACCATACCTTTCTCTATACACATTTGTAATATTTGTGTGTATACTGTTTCAAAAATAGATTCAGGAAATAGTTGTCGAGTGCGACTTATTGTACTGTGCCAAGGAAATTCTTCATCGATATCATAACCAACAAAACACATAATATCAAGACGCATACTACAGTGATTAATAAGCTTACGGTCATTGATGATATTTTCTAAATACCCAACTAGGCATAGCTTAATGAAAACAACTGGATCAATACTTTTCTGTCCGCTAGATCCATAAAACTCGTCGATGAGTTGATATAAAAAAATTGAAGTCAAATGCGTCCTTTAAACGACGATAGAAATTATGCTCTGGAACTCGAGAGCTCAAACTAAAAGAATTGAATAATTTTTCCTGATATACCTTTTTTCCTTGAATACACTAAGTTACTAAAAATACATATTTTTAACAAGAATAAGACTTGTGCAACAGGCACATTGCATATAAAAAATAGCGAAAGTCGTTGCTAACAATAAGGCTTCTGTTTATTTACAAAGACCGCTGAATATAAAATTTGGCGTTTAAAGAAGAACAGGTAAAGTAAAATATTTATATTTATCTAAGTAACAAATCGAAACGAAAGTACTTATCACCTGCCCTACTATTTCTTATACTTAACGTTGCGTGTAATTTTAAAAAAAATAATTCTATAAAATAAAATTACTGTTATTCGAACTTTTATTATTGATTAACAATAAATATTATATATTTGAGCTCACAATAAGCACAAAAAATGAAAACTAAAGAGAAAAACACAGCAAAAAGCATAAAAAATTTCGGTATAATTTACACTATAGTAATAATTTTCGCAATATTTAAACTTTTCACTTATTTAAAATGGACATTTCAACTCGTTAAAAACTGGCAGTTACCTAACGAACCTTTCTTTTCAAAAGTAAATCTAATAAATAGTGATGTAGATGTTTCTTTAGAAGCTTATCTAATTTATGCAATATTATATATGATAGCATTTAGTTTTGTAATACTAGGAATTTATCAATTAAAAAAAACAATGAAATTATTTATTGAAAAACATATTTTTCAAAAAGAAATAAGTCTAGCTTTTAAAAAAGCAGGAAAGTCGTTTCTTATATTTATATATGGAACATATATCATAGATGTTTTTCTTATTATTTGGACTAAAAATTCAAATAGATTTATTGATCTTTTATCGACTGAATTATTTATATTTTTGATTTTAGGCTACTTAATGTTTTTTTTGTCAGATATATTTAAAGAAGGTATAGCTATTAGAGAAGAGAACGAATTAACTATTTAGTTATGGCCATAATAGTTAATTTGGATGTAATGCTTGCTAAACGAAAAATGAAATCAAAAGAATTGGTTGGAATTCTTGGAATTACACCAGCCAATCTATCTATTTTAAAAACAGGAAAAGCTAAGGCAATTCGATTTAATACATTAGATGCGATTTGTGAAGCCTTAGAATGTGAGCCAGGTGATATTTTAGAATACAAAAGGAATGAAAAAACTACACACAACACCCTGCATAATTAATAGCCAGTCTTCCCCTACTTACAAGCATTCCTGCAGAAAAGCTATCTGTTATTTATTTGCTAAATTAGGTGCTTAAACAC
>JALZVC010000157.1 GCA_023301205.1 Flavobacteriaceae bacterium | reverse complement strand
TGGTTTCAGCATAATAGACCAGGTGAGCCGTTAGATGTTCAAGTACAGATTTTTACAGTTACTGGAAAAATTGTCAAGACGATTAATCAACAAGTAATTAATACTGGAAGTCAATCACGGGATATTGTTTGGAATGGCTTAGACGATTTTGGAGATAAGATTGGTAAAGGTGTCTATGTATATAAGATAACTGTAAAAAGTACGTTAAATAATAAGCAAGTTGAAAAGTTTGAAAAACTTGTCATCCTTTAAGAATTAAAATTATATTTGTGAAAAATTACGATCTATGAAGAAATTTATTATCCCAATTTTATTGGTTCTATTTGTATGTAAAGTAACCGCTCAGGACGACGAACAAAATAGAGTGATCACAACTGCAGTACCTTTTCTTTTGATTTCTGGAGATGCTAGATCTGCTGGTATGGGAGATGTTGGTGTGGCGACCTCGGCAGATGCTTTTTCTCAACAATGGAATCCTGCAAAATATGCTTTTGCGCTCTCAAAAAATGGAATTGGAGCTACCTATACACCTTACTTAAGTCAGTTAGTAAATGACATTTTTTTAGGAAACCTAACGTATTATAATCGTATTAATGAGAAGAGTGCTTTTGCTGGAAGTCTACGATTTTTTAGTTTAGGTGACATTGAATTAAGAGATACAGCAGATCAAATACCATTAATAGCTAGTCCTAATCAATTTGCTATTGACGGTTCTTATGCATTACGATTAAGTGAGCGTTTTTCTATGGCGGTAACTGGACGTTATATAACGTCAGACTTACAATTACAGGTTGGAGATGATGATTCTTCTTCTGCAAGTACTTTTGCAGTAGATATTTCTGGGTATTACCAGAGTGAAGAAGTTGCTTACGATGATTTTGATGGTAGATGGAGAGCTGGATTTAATATTTCTAATATTGGACCTAAATTGGATTTTGATGAAGTAGGTGAAGGGGATAATATCCCTACTAATCTAGGGTTAGGTGCAGGATTTGATTTTATTTTAGACGAATACAATAAGGTAGGGGTTACCGCAGAGATTAATAAACTTTTAGTTCCAACACCTCGGGATTTTGATGGTGATGGTGAAATTAATGCGGAGGATAATCAAGAATTAGAAGATATCTCTTTCTTTTCAGGGATATTTGAATCTTTTAGTGATGCCCCTGATGGTTTTAGCGAAGAGCTACAAGAATATACTTGGGCATTAGGAGTAGAATATATATACCAAGATTCGTTTTCTTTTAGAACAGGATATTTTAATGAGACTGAAAATAAAGGTTCTCGTAAATTCTTATCAATAGGAGCTGGGTTTAAATACACAGCTATAAATATAGATGTATCTTACTTATTTTCTACTTCTAGAATACGAAGTCCATTAGAAGGTACACTTCGTTTTGGGTTAACGTTTAACTTTGGTGACGAGTACGACGAATACTAGGACTAGTTTAAAAATATTAAATTAGAAACAGATTTTTAAATATTTGACGCAGTGATAGAGCTGGATCAAAATGCAAAATTTAATAAATAAGGCGCAGCAAGCACATGAAAAAGCTTCTGCGCCTTATTCGTCTTTTAAGAGGATCTGCTCTTCTACTTGCTAATAGCAAATAACGCTTTGTAATTCCAGTCTAAATTAAAAGACAATATTGTCAATTCGTTAACTTATCTATTTTTTAAACGATTACTGTTTTAAAACGTGTTTTAATTTAGGCACACTGTTTTGTAGTCAATATTAATATCTTATTTTTGTTATTCGTGTCTTCTTCAATGACACGCCTAATTTTACGAAATAAGATGAAGAAAATCACCAAAAAAACCTATTTAGACTGGTATGAAAACATGCTATTCTGGCGTAAGTTTGAAGACAAACTTGCTCAAGTATATATCAATCAAAAAGTAAGAGGGTTTTTGCACCTTTACAATGGTCAAGAAGCTGTCTTAGCTGGAGCACTCCACGCTATGGATCTAACCAAAGATAAAATGATAACTGCTTATAGAAATCACGTTCAACCTATAGGGATGGGAGTGGATCCAAAAAGAGTGATGGCAGAGTTGTTTGGTAAATCTACAGGTACCTCACATGGACTTGGTGGCTCTATGCATATTTTCTCTAAAGAACATCGTTTTTACGGAGGTCATGGTATCGTAGGAGGTCAAATACCTTTAGGGGCAGGACTTGCTTTTGGTGATAAGTACCAAGGTAATAACGCAGTGACACTCTGTTACATGGGTGATGGAGCAGTAAGACAAGGTTCTTTACACGAAACTTTTAACATGGCAATGCTCTGGAAACTTCCAGTAGTGTTCTGTTGCGAGAATAATGGATACGCTATGGGAACTTCTGTTGCTAGAGCATCAAACCATACAGATATTTATAAATTAGGTTTAGGGTATGACATGCCTTGTAAGCCAGTAGATGGTATGAAACCTGAAGTAGTGGCAAAAGAGATGGATGAAGCAATGGAGCGTGCAAGAAGAGGAGAGGGGCCTACGTTTTTAGAAATTAGAACCTACAGATATAGAGGTCATTCTATGAGTGATGCGCAGCATTATCGTACTAAAGAAGAAGTTGCAAAAAAGCAAGAAGAAGATCCTATATCTTATGTCTTGCATAAAATCTATGAAGAAAAATGGGCTACAGAAGCAGAAATTAAGAAGATTGATAAAAGCGTAAAGGAAAGAGTACTTGAATGCGAGAAGTTTGCAGATGAGTCCCCTTATCCGGAGAAAGAGCTGATGTATGATATCGTTTACGATCAAGAGAATTATCCATTTATACCACACAAATTATAGACTATGGCTACAGTAATAAATATGCCGCGATTAAGCGACACAATGGAAGAAGGTACCGTTGCTACTTGGCTCAAAAAAGTAGGCGATAAAGTTGAAGAAGGCGATATCCTTGCAGAGATTGAGACAGATAAGGCTACCATGGAGTTTGAGTCTTTTCATGATGGTATGCTTCTTCACATAGGCATCCAAGAAGGAGAAACTGCAATGGTAGATACTCTTTTAGCGATAATTGGAGAAGAAGGAGAAAATATTTCTGAGCTCCTTAATGACGGCGGAAATGATAAAGATTCAAACGCAGCTGAAAAAGAAGATAAAGCGATATCAGATGTTGATAGTGAAGCGGCTAGCGAAGGCACCGAGAAATCATCTAGTGGAGGCGATTTGCCAGAAGGTGTTGTAGTGATTAACATGCCAAGGCTGAGTGATACTATGGAAGAGGGAACAGTGGCGTCATGGTTAAAAAAAGAAGGTGATACAGTTGAAGAAGGTGATATTCTTGCCGAAATTGAAACAGACAAGGCTACCATGGAGTTTGAGTCTTTCCATAATGGTACGCTCTTAAAAATAGGGATTCAAGAAGGAGAAACTGCAAAAGTGGATACATTATTAGCAATTTTAGGGCCTAAAGGAACTGATGTTTCTGGTGTTACAGGATCTAAGCCAAAAGTTGAAACTCCAAATAAAGAACACAAGTCAGAAAAAGTTGAAACTAAAAAAGAAGCGGAAAAAGAAGTCTCAACCTCGAGTTCATCAAGTTCGTCAAAATCTTCATCTGGAGAGCGAATTTTTGCTTCTCCTTTAGCTAAAAAAATGGCCGAAGATTTAAAGATTAGCCTAAATGTAGTTCAAGGAACAGGTGAGAATGGTAGGATAGTTAAATCTGACATTGAAAATTATCAACCTAGTGGCGCAACTGCTTATGCACCTATGGGTGTTGAAAGTTTTGAGGAAATTAAAAATTCTCAAATGCGCAAAACGATTGCAAAACGATTGGGTGAATCTAAATTTACGGCGCCACATTATTACTTAACAGTAGAGCTAGATATGGACAATGCTATGGGTTCTAGGGCGGCAATAAATAGCGCCCCAGATGTAAAAATTAGCTACAATGATATGATTGTTAAAGCTTGTGCTATGGCATTGCGCAAGCATCCTCGAGTAAATACGCAATGGACAGATGCTGCTACGCGTATTGCAAAACACATTCATGTTGGTGTTGCTGTTGCAGTAGATGATGGCTTACTAGTTCCCGTATTAAAATTTGCAGATCAAATGACGTTTTCTCAAATAGGGGCTAATGTTAGAGAGCTTGCAGGAAAAGCTAAGAAGAAAAAGTTGTCGCTGGAAGAAATGGAAGGAAGTACTTTTACTGTTTCTAAC
>JALZVC010000156.1 GCA_023301205.1 Flavobacteriaceae bacterium | reverse complement strand
GATTACTCGCTCGTCCATTAAAAACTCATCGAGATATGTTTTTACATCTTTTGGGGTAGGGCTGTCTGGTGACCCTAGATTTACTAAAAGAACTCCTTTCATATTATTTTATATCAATCTGAGTCTAAGACTCTATAATTAAAAAACTATATTCTTATTAATCATCTCCATCATCAAAATCCCTATTGTCTGAAGGATTGAAAGGTATATCGTCATCTGGATCGTGGTCATCGTAGTTAACTCCTGGAGGATTAAAAAGACCCCAACGATCTATCGTATAATTAAATGGATCAAAAGTGGCTACCCATTCTGCAAATAAAACTCTAAACTCTTCCACAGCATTCCTCAACAAATCCAAGTACTCAGCTTGTTCAAAACCAGCTATTTCTAACCCTCTTAAATCGGCAATAATTTCTCTGCAGGCTTTACGGATTAACGCTGCGTTTTCCATCTGTAGATCATATTGAGCGTTAAACGCTCCAGCAATTTTTGCGCAAATTAAAGAACCATTCGAGCCTAAATATTGCATAGTATTAGCTAACATATGACGCTTATAATCTTCGTGCTTATCCTGAGCAAGATTAATATCTGTCTTTTCTACCACATCCAGAATTTCTCTAGACAATGTGAAAATTTCCATTGCTTTTTTAAACAGGGGTGTGTCACTATGATCTTTTCGCTTATTGTCAGAATCATCTTCAAACATAGGTTCAAAAATAACGCTTATTGTTGGTTTTGGAGAACGGGAACCAATACATTAACAAAATTATATAATCTTGTTAAGGCAGGTTTAAAAGTAAAAATGAATAAAAAGGGACTAAACCTCAAGCTAGCCTTTTTGTAGGACCGGTTTTTCTTTCTGTTCTTCGGCAGGCGTATTATTTAAAACGCCAGGAAAACTTAAGTTGGTACTACTATAAATTGTGCCATACGTTTCGGCGGCATTGTATACTTGAATAATAGCATCTTCCATTTGCCCTTCGGTTAGTTCTGCAAGCGGGTGGGTAAAAATACTCCACAAGACCTCATCGCTTATCGCATATTTCACATCAAGTGCAGTGTGAAAATTAGCTAGTAGCGATTTCATTAAATCTTCTTCTGTTAAATTAAACGCTTCAGTAATAGGCGAAATAATACGCATTCTATTATTGTTTTCGTCTGTTAGACAAATAAGCAACCGTTCTTTAACTTGAAATTGCCACGCCCCTTTTTGTCCCGTTACCGTATCTGCAACGCGATGAATTACCTTATCTAAGGTTTCATTATTTGTCTTTTGAGAAGTAGCTATTGTAGAAAATAATATGGCGCAAATAAGGATGATTTTTTTCATAGTGTATTGTTAGTGTTGGGTTTCAGTCGTAATTTCTTTTAGAACATGTCATTATGCGTTATTTATTTGAGGCTAACCATTAAATTTATGTATCATATTTCTCTTTGTAATTTTTCATTCAGTTCTCCTCACTTTTCATTTGGAGCTGACTAGGGTCTCACTTTGCAACAGATTTGACATTATCCTTTTGCTTCTTTAATAATACTTAAGATTTCGGTTTTTAACCTAGGGAGATGTGTAATAAGAATAGACCAAATCATCTCATCAGAGACATTATCATACGCGTGAATTATTTGATTGCGCAGACCAATAATCGATTTTGCTTCGGAAATTTTAAGTAAGTAAGCCTTGTCCTTTGTAATTATTCTATTAGTTGCTTCTCCAATAACTTCTAAAGCTCTTTCGATAGCTTTTTTCCGCATATAATTTGATTGATACTCAAAGAAGTTGCGTTCATCTGTATCAAAATAAGAATCAATATCAGCAATAGCACTTTTAATGTCAAAAACCCACTTGAGAACACGTTCATCCATAGATTAACGCTTTAGAGTTTTCTATAGATTTTATAAGAATAGGGTTTTTTAGAGTTTGTGCTTCTATTAAATCAACGTCACGTTTTAAGATTTCTGCAAGTTGCTCTTTAAATGATAGGTAATTTTTAAAATAAAGCGCTAAGTCTACATCATTAAATTTAACTAGAAAATCTACATCACTTGTATCAGTAAAATTTTCATTCAATACCGAGCCAAAAGCATACATAGAAGCAACATGATGCTGTTTGCACAATGCAATAATCTGATCAATATGTTTTTGGATGAGCTTCATAAATCAAATATACAAAAAGGTTGGACTTATACCTACAAGGATAATCCTGTCTCTTCATCCCCTCCAGAATATTCTAACTAGAAAGCCCCATCACAAACTTCTTAGGCGTCGTCCCAAACTTCTTCTTAAAAGCAGTAATAAAATGACTGGCAGTGCTGTAACCCACTTTTAGCCCAACTTCATTTACATTATAAGACCCAGTAACTAATAATTGTCGCGCTACTTCCATCTTATAATCAAATAAAAAACTAAAAACACTATCACCATAAATTTGCTTAAAACCTTCCTTCAGTTTATTGAGTGGCAACTGTATTTCTTCACTCAACTCCTGCAAAGTAGGCGGCTCCACCATTCTTGAAATGATAATTTGTTTTGCTTTTTTAATTTTAGTGACATTTAGTTCATCCACTAAAAACGGACATTGCTCTACGTCCACATCTTCTTCACGATTAAAATAAAGGCTCAATAACTCGTATGCTTTCCCCTTAAAATAAAGTGGTTTTACTGATGGGTGTAAATTATAATTCAT
>JALZVC010000155.1 GCA_023301205.1 Flavobacteriaceae bacterium | reverse complement strand
AGGTCATAAAATTTCTTGATGGTAAAGTTCCCTCATTTTTATTTACTCCACAACTTTTTGACTTAACCCACTTTTAGCAATGATCCTGAAAACGTTCAATACTTAAAAACAAAAAACCCGAAACATGAGTTTCGGGTTGTAAAGTGGTGCCTCCAGGAATCGAACCAGGGACACATGGATTTTCAGTCCATTGCTCTACCAACTGAGCTAAGGCACCTTCTTTATTTTGTCGCTTTTAAAGATGTTGTATCTCTAAGCGGCTGCAAATATAAAGTTATTTTAGTTACATCAAAATAAAAAAATAATAATTTTTAAAAGATGTAATAAAATTTTTAAAGGCTTTGATGCAGATTGAAATGATGTTGTATTTTTGTCGTCATTCTAAGTGTATGAATTTAATCGTTGACGCGGGAAATACTTTTATCAAGCTTGCCGTTTTTAGTAACGACACGCTTGTACATAAAGTGGTTTGTCAAAACAGAGAGTTTCCTTCTGCTTTAAAAGCGGTTTCGTCTGCTTTTACCGAGATCTCACATGCTATTGTTTCTGCTGTTGGTACGTTTTCTAAAGAGTATGTAACCTCACTTTCAGGGAAGTATGGTGTAGTAGTGCTTTCAAGTACAACTCAAGTGCCTTTTAATAATAATTATGGCACTCCTTTGACGTTAGGAGTAGATAGAATTGCATTAGCAAGTGGCGCTGCTATAAAATTTCCGAAGGAAGATGTATTAATCATAGATGCAGGTAGTTGTATAACATATGATTTTTTAAACCATAAAAACTACTATATTGGTGGAGCTATCTCTCCAGGAATAGCGATGCGGTATAAAGCAATGCATCATTTTACAACCAGTTTGCCGCTACTTGCAAAAGAAGCGCCTATTAATTTTATAGGAGATACGACAGATGCAAGTATGCACAGTGGCGTAGTTTATGGGGTTGTTAGTGAGGTGTATGGTACGATTAATAGGTACAAAAAAGAGTATCCCAACTTAAAAGTCATTTTAACAGGTGGAGACACAGATTTTTTGCGAGATAGTATAAAAATAGGCATCTTTGCAAACTCAAATTTTTTGTTAGAAGGGTTACATTTTATTTTAGAACATAATAAACATTAATGTTAAGAAAAATCTTAGTTACAGTTTGTGTTTGCGTGATAAGCGCTACAACTTTTGCGCAAGGGGGAACCACTTCTTCTTATTCCTTCTATGGGATAGGGGCATTAAAATTTCAAGGCACCGCAGAGAATAGAATGATGGGAGGTTTAAGCGTATACTCAGACAGTATACATATTAATGTTCGGAATCCAGCTGGTTTAGCACGGTTAAAACTTACAACCTTTACTTTAGGAGCAAGTAATCAGTTTTCAGAGCAAGAATCTGATGACGGAAGGAATACAGCAGGGACTGTGTCTCCAGATTATATAGCTGTGGGTATTCCTCTGGGGAAATTTGGGGCCAGTTTCGGGATACTTCCGTTAACTTCTGTTGGGTATAACTTGAGGTCAGAGGGGGAGTTGTCTAGCACCTTATTCTCGGGAGACGGAGGTCTTAATAAAGCTTTTTTGAGTTTAGCGTATAGTATTACGGATGATTTGAGTATTGGCCTTGATACCAGTTATAATTTTGGAGAAATTAATAATAATTCGCTTATCACAAGTCCAGAGGGTGAATTTGAATTTGGCACAAGAGAGATTAATGAATCAGATTTGTCAGGAATTAGTTTCACACTGGGTTTAGCGTATAAAAAACTTTTAAGTGATAATTTAGAGTTTATGGGTAGCTTTACTTATACCCCATCTACTGAATTAGTAAGTAAAAACACTAGAGAGATTGCTTCTGTGTTTATTTCGCCTTTAACAGGGGCTGTAGGTGAGGTTTTCTCTGAAGCAGTAAATGTTGAAAACATTGATTTTGATTTCCCTTCTCAATTCACCGTTGGCGCAGGAATCGGAGCGCCTAAAAAATGGTTTGTAGGGTTAGAATATTCAGACCAAAAAACTAGTGATTTTACTAATCGTAGTTTTGTTACAGATAATGTTGAATTTACAGATGCGTCTAATGTGCGTTTAGGAGGGTTTTATATTCCTAACTTCAATGGGTTGGGGAAGTACTGGGAGCGAGTTGTTTATAGAGGGGGTGTGCGCTTTCAAGGCACTGGTCTAGAAATCAATGGAGAAGATATTAATGAGTTTGGCATATCTTTTGGAGTAGGCTTACCAGCAGGGAAGTTATTTACAAACATCAACCTTGGGTTTGAAGCAGGCTCGAGAGGAACAAGAGACTCAGGTTTGGTAAAAGAAAATTTCTTCAATACATTTTTAAGTTTGTCATTAAACGACAAATGGTTTGAAAAACGATATTATGATTAATTTAATAAATACTACCATCATGAAAAAGAATTTAGTTTTACTATTAGCAGTCTTCGCCTTAACCATAGGAGCCAACGCTTTTGCGCAAACTAGTGAAGAGTGCTCGATTAAAGGATCAATTTTTATTGAAGCGGCAAAGGCAAAAAATTATGACGAAGCCATTAATCATTATGCACCACTTATAGCAGCCTGTCCTACATACAGTATGGCTGTATACCAATATGGCGAAAAAATGTTTAAGCATTTTATTAAAAACGGAGATAATACTAAGGTGAATGATATGATTACCTTATATAATGATCGTCTTAGATTATATCCAGATAGAACAGATGCAGGAGAAATTGCAATGAAAATTGTACAATTAAAGTATGATGCTGGCTTGGGGACTAAAATGGAACAGTATAAGGCGTATGAGGAAGTTTTTAATACTAACAATGCGGCGTTTAAAAGCCCAAAAAGTTTATATACATATTTCTCTCTTGCAGTAGATCTTAACAAAGAGGGTACTGTGCCACTTGCAAACATGTTTGATTTGTATGATGCAGTAATAGATAAATTAGATACAGAAGAAGGTTTAATGGCACAGAAGGTAATCGCTTTTTCTGACAAAGAAGAGGCGGGTGAAACTTTAAGCGCAAGAGACAAAAAGAACTACGAGGCTTATGAAAAGAACCTAGGTATTTTTGGAAAAGTAAGAGGTTCTGTAGATTCTAAGTTAGGTGCTATTGCAGATTGTCAAAATCTAGTTCCATTATATAATAACGATTATGAAGCAAACAAAAATGATCTTGCTTGGGTAAACAGAGCATTAAGTAGACTAAATGCTAAAGATTGTGATGATCCTTTATTCTATAAATTAGTGCAACAATTACATTCATTGAAGCCTTCTGCAAAATCTGCTTACTATTTAGGTAAATTAGCAGAAAAGGATGGTAAAGCTTCTGAAGCTTTACGTTACTTTAATGAGTCTGCAGAGTTAGAGACAAATCCTAAAGATAAATCAAGAGTATATTACAGTCTTGCAGAGAACTTTAGAAAAGCTGGAAAGTATAGTGAGGCAAGAAACTACTACAATAAGATGCTTGAGGTAAGACCTAATGCAGGCATTGCTTACTTGAAATTAGCAAATATGTATGCAAAAAGCGCAAATAACTGTGGGTCAACTCCATTTGAGAAAAGAGCAATGTATTGGAAGGCAGCAGACCTGGCAAGAAAAGCAGGTAAAGTAGACGGTTCAATTTCAAGTGTAGCAAACCAGACTGCATCTAGTTATATGCAAACTGCACCAAGCAAGACGGATATTTTCAGCAGCAATATGGCTGGAAAAACGATTTCGTTTAAATGCTGGGTAGGTGGTAGCGTAAGAGTTCCTAACTTATAAGAATGAAAAATAAACTTTACATATTAAAAAGCGTGGTGGTACTTTTAGGTGCCATCACGCTTTTTTCTTGTGAAGATAATACTAGAGACATAAAGCGTTTGTCTTTAAGTGATAACGCTCCTGTAGGTGTTGGTATAAATACAAACACTAAATATTTAGATTCTGGCAAAGTAAAAGTAAATTTGTTGACCGAAAAATCACTTAATTATGCTACATTAGATTTTCCATACAGAGAGTTTCCAAATGGTGTTGAGGTTTGGTATTGGGATGATGATGATAAAAAGAGTGTTGTGACCTCAGACTTTGCTATAGAGTATTCAAAGAGTAATCTAGTAGATATGCGCTCTAATGTAAGAGTGGTTACAGAAGACGGTACTACGGTTTTTGCAGACCAAATGTACTGGGATCAAAAAAACAAGTGGGTTTTTACAGATAAACCCTATAAGATTATATTTAAGGACGGCTCCTTTAATGAGGGAGAAGGTTTTAATAGTAGCGAAAATTTTAAAACATTCATGTCTCGAAAAAACCAAGGCGTTCAATTTATTGATAAAACTAAAGAAACCGATGGGATCTAAAATTTACCGCCTTTTTGAGTACGCCTATATTGTTATGGCATTGTTTTCTATTTACCTTGTTATTGAGAATTGGGGTGATAATAGAAACCGCGCATATATGTTTCTGTTTTTTGCAGTGATGGGAGTTTTTATGTTTTTCTTTAAAAGGAAATTTAGAAAAAACATAGAAAATCAAAACAAAAATAAGTAGCAGTATAATTGCTTCGTAAATAGTAAGGCATCAAATTTGTTTAATAACATTTTAAGGTCCTTCTATTATTGATGGTAAACTTACTTACCTTTACTTGTAAAATTTTATAGTGGATTACGTTTCTATTATCATTATTGTTGCTTCGCTTATCCTTTCTGCATTCTTCTCAGGGATGGAGATTGCGTATGTTTCTTCAAATAAGATTCATATTGAAATAGAAAAAAAGCAGCACAACTTTTTAGCCAAAATCTTACGAAAAATCACCCATCGACCTTCTAAGTTTATTGCCACAATGCTTGTTGGTAATAATATAGCCTTAGTTGTTTACGGTTTTTTTATGGGAGAGTTGCTCATTAAATATGTTGCGATAACTGGGTTTCTTGGGATCGTTTTGCAAACCATTATATCCACCATCGTTATACTAATGACAGCAGAGTTTTTACCCAAAGTGTTTTCTCAAATTTATGCAAATAGTTTAATAAAGATATTTGCAGTTCCTGCTTACTTGTTCTATGTCTTGTTTTCTTTAATATCAGAATTTATTATTTGGATTTCAGATACGGTGCTTCGTGTTTTTTTTAAAACCGAAGGCGACGCCGTACAATTGAGTTTTACAAAATTAGAGCTAGGTAATTACATTAGTGAGCAGATGGAAACTGTAGATACAGTTGACGAGATTGATAGTGAAATTCAGATTTTTCAAAATGCACTTGACTTTTCCGAAGTGAAATCTAGAGAGGTTATGATACCAAGAACAGAGATGGTTGCGGTAGAGATTTCCACATCAATAAAAGAACTAGCTAGGCTTTTTACAAGTACTGGCTTGTCAAAAATTTTGGTATATAAAGAGAATATTGATGATATTTTGGGTTACGCACATTCTTTCGAGTTGTTTAAAAAGCCACAGAATATAAAAAAAATTTTAATGCCGGTTGTCTTTGTTCCTGAAACCATGCTTGCAAAAGATGTTTTAAATATTTTAAGCAAAAAAAGGAAAAGTATTGCGGTAGTTGTTGATGAGTACGGAGGGACTTCAGGTATTATTACAGTAGAAGATATTATTGAAGAACTTTTTGGAGAAATAGAAGATGAACACGATTCTATAGCGCTTATAGAAGAGGTGTTAAAAGACCATCATTACAAGTTTTCTGCTAGGCTAGAGGTAGATTACCTCAATGAAATGTATAAATTAGATCTTCCGGTTGGTGAAAATTATGAGACACTTGGCGGCCTCATTGTTAACCATACAGAAGGTATTCCTGAGCGCGGAGAAAAACTAATAATTGATGCTTACTTAATGCATATTATAGAGGTTTCTAGCACAAAAATTGAACTTGTTGAAGTGCACCCTGCACCAGAGGAATAATATTTTTTACTTTCCATTGCTTTTTTACATTGTAACGTTTTTATTAATGATTGGAAAATAGTATTTTCGCCCACTAAATTAATGCGTCTTGTCCATTGATTTAACTAGCAGTAAATGAGGAAGAAAGTATTGAAAGGCGAGTTTTTTTGAATTAATAAAGAAAATAAAATAGAATATCGATGGCTATACTAAGCAAAATTAGACAGAAGACGGTTTTTTTAATTGTGATTATTGCAATGGCACTTTTTGCATTTGTTCTAGCAGATGTACTTAAAGGTGGCGGAGGAACTTCAAATAAATCGCAAACTCGCGTTGCTAACATTGACGGTACAGAGCTTACACAGGCAGATTTTATGGCGCAAGTAGAAGCTACGCAACGCCAGATGGGGCCAACGGCGACTACTGCATCTGCTGTAAACGTTGTTTGGGATCGTGAAGTAAAAAGAGTTTTACTGGAGGGGCGATTTGAAGAATTAGGAATCAGCGTAGAGAAAGATGAGCTTGATAAAGCTTTAGCAGATGGTCTTGCAGGTAATGAGTTGTTTAAAAATGAATTAGGTCAGTTTGATCGTAATAGAATGATTGAGTACATCGCAGATACTAAAAGGAATAATCCTACAGGATATCAGCAATGGGTTAGTTATGAAAACAATATTGTACAAGGTGTTTTAGAACGCAGCTACATGAATATGGTTAAGGGTGGTTTAAAAAGTACGCTAGCAGAAGGAGAACAACAGTATCGTTATGAAAATGATAAAATTAATTTCCAATATGTCCAAGTGCCTTACACATCTATTCTTGATGCAGATGTTGCCGTTTCAGAAGACGAAATTAGAAGTTATATCAATGCACATAGTTCAGATTTTGAAGTAGATGCGCAAACAGATATTGAGTATGTGTCTTTCGAAGAAAAACCATCTAATGCAGATATTACTGCTTCAGAGTCTGGGATAAGAACATATTTGACTGGAGGAACAGATGTTAATGGTAATACTATAGTGGCCTTTGCAGCTGCAGAAAATCCAGAAGCGTATGTTAATGATCATTCAGATATAACATATCAAGACAGATGGTATTTTGAAAAAGATATTCCTGCGCCACTTGCTGCTAAAGAAAGTAATCTTGAAGTTGGAGAAATAGTAGGGCCATATAAAGAAGGTATAACAAACAACATAACTAGAGTTATAGCAAAAAGACAATTAGCAGATTCTATAAATACAAGTCACATTTTAGTAAGGTGGTCAGGTACTTTAAGGTCTTCTAGTGATATTACAAGAACTAAAGAAGAGGCAAAAACAATAGCAGATAGTATTTTAAGAGTTGTAAAAAACAATCCATCTAAATTTGCAGCAGTAGCAGCGGCAAAATCTGATGATGCTAGTAATAAAGATAAAGGTGGAGAATTAGGGTATCTTAATCCTAACACTGGTCTTGCGCCAAATTACAAAGCGTTTATGCTTGATAATAAAAAAGGAACAATTGGTCTTGTAGAGACAGACTTTGGGTATCACATTATTAGTGTAACAGATGTTAAGAACGTTCAGTTAGCTTATAAATTTGCAACAATTGTAGATGAGGTAGAGGCTTCAGAGGAGACTAGTAATCAAGTGTTTTCTGTTTCTTCTAAATTTGAAGATTCTTCTAGAAAAGGAGATTTTACTGAGGTAGCTAAAGAAGGAAATTTAACGGTGCGCCCAGTTAATAAAATAGGAAAGCTGGATGCTAATGTGCCCGGATTACCTAGCTCTAGACAAATAATCACTTGGTCTTTTAATGAAGAGACTGCTGTGGGTGACGTAAAACGTTTTAATACACAAGAAGGTGGCTATGTAGTTGCTAGATTGACACGTAAGAGTCCTAAAGGGTTAATGAGTGTTGCAGATGCATCTGCTCAAGTAACGCCTATTTTACGAAATGAGAAAAAAGCAGCGCTCATTAAAGTAAAAATGAGTGGCGATGATTTACAAAGCATTGCAACTGCTAACAACGTAACAGTACAAACGGCTACAACAGTCTCAATGGCTTTACCTACTATACCAGGAGCAGGAGCAGAGCCAGAAGTTGTGGGTGCTGCTTTTGGTAAAAATGCAAATGATAGTACAGGTTTAATTACTGGTAAAACAGGTGTTTTTATAGTGAAAATTTTAGCAAAAGTACCTGCGCAAAAACTGGAAAACTATGCGTC
>JALZVC010000154.1 GCA_023301205.1 Flavobacteriaceae bacterium | reverse complement strand
GCCTAGAATGATCTTTTTTTGCTTCGTGATTTTGGTTAGTAAATAGAAAAAAAACGCAGGTATTACTATAAAATAAATAACAACATTTACTTCACGATAGGTTAAGCTAGTAATAGCAGACAACCACATAAGAAGTTGATAGACAATGTCAAATAGTTTAGCCATTCTACGTGTTTCTCTAGGAATCTAGCAGCCTAAATTCATTACAAAAACTATTCATCCGCAGTAAACCGATCATCTACTTCCATCTCGGTGCCGCAATTATTGCAAGTTCTTAGATCTTTGCTTCCGTAATAATCTTTAAAGTGCTTGAAGAAGTCTGTTTCTACATCGTTTAAACGAAAATATACTTCGTGTAATTTAGTATTGCAATTGTCACAAAACCATAGTAATCCATCTGTACCGTCAAGATCTTGGCGTTTGCGTTCTATTACAAGTCCTATAGAATTATCGCCACGTACTGGAGAATGCGGCACTTTTGCAGGGTGCAAATACATATCACCAGGCCCTAACTCCATCGTTCGTTTTTTACCATCTTCCTGTATGTGTACTTGAATATTGCCTTCTAGTTGATAAAACAACTCTTCGGTTTCATTATAATGATAGTCCTTACGAGCGTTAGGCCCGCCCACAATCATTACAATATAATCGCCAGCGTCTTTGTATAAATTTTTATTGCCTACAGGCGGCTTTAGGGAATCTCTATTTTCTTCTACCCAAGCGTTTAAATTAAAAGGTTTTGCTATTGCCATAATCTATATCGTTTATTGCTTATAAAGGTAGGGAAAAAATTGAACGCTAGTTAAAAAAGGTAATAAATAGAAATCTTAAGCTATTCTATTTTCTAGCAACCGATTATAAAATAATAAGAAGGTTGAATCTAGTATTTCAGAAAAAAAAGCCCTAAAACCATTTTAGGGAATGGTATTAAGGCTCTAAAATTAAATAATCAGGCTATGTGTTACTATTTATATGTTGTAAAATAATTGCGTGAAATAGTAGGTGTTGGTTTGTTCGCATAATTTAATACCAAACCCAGAGTGGCTAAAGTTACCCTCTATATTAGCTCTATGCGAAGTACTATTGAGCCAAGCATTTACTACAGCTTCTGCAGTATTGTAACCGTAGGCAACATTCTCTCCTACTTCATTAGCACCTACACTGCGCATTGCTGCAGTCCGTATACCAAAGTTGTCATGATTAATTTGACTGATATCAATCATATAGTTAGTATGATCTACGGCATAAGCAGTAGAAAATTGTGTGCCAAGAAGAATAGCGTCTATTCCTAGAGTCGCTCTGTGTTGATTAACAAGCACTAATACATTTTTAGCAAATTGTGTGTCATTTTGCTCTGCTAAGGCTAAATCTATAGTAAAATCTGCTGTTTCGTTTTCTAAATCATCTTTTGAGCATGATGCTACAGTAATAAGTAATAAGAATGTAAATAAAGTAGTTTTTAAAAGTTTCATAAGCTAGAACATTAAATTTGGGGGTTAATGATGATTCAAATATAAAGAATATTCCTACTTAATAAGCACTTAATCTGATTTTAATTACTTTTAAACGAAAATTAATGTGAATTTCGCTTAACAAATCCTACAAAAATTCCTACAAAACCCTAGTGTCTACGGATATATATGGTATATTTAAATTTCAAAACTAAAAAATGGAAAAAATTAAAGCTTTAACACTCTTTATCTTTTTTTTTGTGCTTTTTGGCTGTGAAAACACAAAAGAAAATGACTCAAAAACGTCAATTCCCACATCAAGTACAGAAAATATCGATGAAATGCAGGGCAATTATACTGAAAACAATTTTGGGATTGTAATTCATGGAGGTGCTGGGACTATTCTAAAAAAGAATATGACAGATTCTTTAGAAAGAGCCTACACTCAAAAATTAGAAGAGGCTATTAAAGTAGGGTATAAAATTATAGAAAATGGCGGTACGGCTATGGAGGCTGTTACCAAGACTATTAATGTTATGGAAGACTCGCCTTTGTTTAATTCTGGTAAAGGTGCCGTTTTTACACATGAAAAAAGAAACGAGTTAGATGCTTCTGTAATGGATGGCGCTACATTAAACGCTGGAGCAGTTGCTGGGGTTACGCATATTAAAAACCCAATTGACCTCGCTTTACTTGTAATGACAGAGTCTGAACATGTAATGCTAAGTGGTGAAGGTGCAGAAGAATTTGCAAAGTTAAAAGGTGTCGCCCTGGTTGACCCATCGTATTTCTATACCGAAAAAAGAATGCAGTCCTTACTTAGAGTTCAAGAACGGGAAAGACAAAAAAACATGAAGAAAAGCGGAAACACTGCAACCCTTTTTGCAAAAGACCCTTATAGCAGGGACAGTAAATTTGGCACTGTAGGTTGTGTCGCACTTGACAAAAGCGGAAACCTTGCTGCTGGAACTTCTACTGGTGGGATGACAAACAAGCGATGGAACAGAATAGGTGATGCTCCTATTATAGGTGCAGGAACCTATGCCAATAATGCAACCTGTGCAGTATCATCAACAGGATGGGGAGAATATTTTATCCGCGCTATGGTAGCGCATGATATTTCTGCAATGATGGAATATAAAGGAGTAACACTAAAAGAAGCAGCGCGAGAAGTAATTCAAGAAAAAGTACCCGCATTAGGTGGAGATGGCGGCATTGTCGCTATTGACAAAGATGGTAATGTAACTATGGAATTTAATACCGCTGGTATGTACCGCGCACATATGAATGCTGCTGGAGATTTAGTTGTCGGTATTTATGGTGACGAAGAATAAAGTGAT
>JALZVC010000153.1 GCA_023301205.1 Flavobacteriaceae bacterium | reverse complement strand
ACCAATATTTGCGAAGTGACAAGCGATCCCGCTTCCCATAA
The DNA here is from genome assembly GCA_023301205.1 of Flavobacteriaceae bacterium. GTDB lineage: Bacteria > Bacteroidota > Bacteroidia > Flavobacteriales > Flavobacteriaceae > Patiriisocius. The sequence goes on along the minus strand of JALZVC010000153.1, from coordinate 5,732 downwards.
TCCCGCTACCTATTACCGCTACTTTATTAATTCTTCTTTTCATCCTTTTACTTATGAATTACTGATTAATGAGTTTTAATGCTTCGGAAATATTCTTGAATCAAACACATTCCCGAAGATAGAAATACTTGCTTACACTAATGATGTTTTAACGTATTCTTATATATTTTTTTACTGCTAATGAGTTCTGTCATGGTGTTTGCAACTCGTTTAAATGTTTCTAAATCTTCTACTGCAACTTGCTCTTTTATCGCCTCATCAAAACCAAGTACGACGTTCTTAGAGAAGGTACGCATTTCTTGACCATAAGGCGTTAAATGAATTAAAACACCACGACCATCTTTTGGATTAGGCTTGCGTTCTATTAAGCCTTGCTCTTCCATTTTTTTTAGGGTGCGGGATAGGGAAGTGGCTTCCATACCCATTTTAGGCCCTAAAGCAGTAGAGGGCGACCCTTTTTCTGGATCTATGCTAATAAGTGCAAAACCCGTTGCCATCGTGCTTCCTTTAGTACCTGCCTCTTCATTATACATTTTCTGTACGGCCATCCAAGTACTGCGTAATATATAATCTATTGTTTTTTCTTTCATTTTATGCCCGCGTAGATGGGTAACTCTTTAATGTTTGCCTAAGATTTTAAATGTGAAGGCGGGTAGCTATTTAATAATTGTCTATACTTCAATTGAAACTAAGTAATAGCCAATCAGTATTAAACTTAAATCCAAAGATAGCGATTATTTACTATGCGCGCATAGTAAATAATGTTTTAATTAATAATTGTAGCTTAGTGTTTTGAAAAATTAGGATTCCTATCGCCTTAAAATTGATAAAACATCGAGGGTCAAATTGTATTGTAATAGATTTTGCATATAATTTTGAAGCGAAAGAGTATATCTAAAAATTTAATGTTGTGGTTTGGTCTCAATCTAAATCAAATTTTATATTTTCTTTTCAGAAAGGTTAAAATATAAATTCTTTCCTTATGAATTATTTAAGGCGGAAGCGCTAGGGTGATAGCACGATTGCTTCTATCGAGAATTTATTAGAAGCAGGAACTGGAATAATTTATATTTAAGAACTTTTAGGGTATAGTAGACAAAAAACTACTATGATTTACATCCATTTAGCCCAAAAAGATATTAAATTATTCAGAGCCCTTTAGATATAGCAGTTAAAGAATTCTCTAAACCCGAAAACGTGCATAAAAATGTATTGATATCCAGTTTATTTCCAGAATATAATGCGTAAATTGCATTCTATAGGTAGTTGCCATTCATTGAGGAACAATAAATGTTCAAATAAACATAAAAAATAGAATATTAGAAATGAAAAAAATAATACTATTAATATTACTAGGGATATCAAATTTTGTTTTTGCTCAAGTTGGTATTGGTACAACGAATCCAGATAGTTCTTCAATTTTAGAATTACAATCTATCAATGGTGGGTTTTTATTGCCTAGAATATCTCTTACCAGTGCTACAGATGTGACGACTATTGTTGCTCCTGCAGAAGGATTAATGATATATAATCTATCATCAAACTGTAATTTACTTCCTGGTTTATACATTTTTGACGGCTCTTATTGGAGAAAAGTTCAATACGAAGATACAATTGCGTTTTCAAGATTGATAAGAGATGAAATAGGCCTGCCGAATGTGACTTTTTCACATATAAACTCTACTGGCTTCTTAGGTGATTTTCCAACATTATTTAACAATGCAGAAGATATTGGTGGTAATAGTTTTCACCTTATACGAACTGGAACGCCAACAGGAGATTGGGGCTTTGGTATAACATTACCCAATGGCTACTTTATAACATCCCTAATATTAGATGGACGTAATGATCCTTGTTGTACAGATAGAATTGAAAATCTTCTTGTTAGATTATATAGATGTGGAACTTTAGTTTATAGTTCACCACCAATAGTCACTGCAAGTTCTGATGATAATACCATAAATATTCCAAATATTTATGCAGACGAAATTAGATTAGTAGTACCAAATGGGGCAAATACTGGTGGTGGTGACGGAACAATTAATTTCACTGAATTAGATGTTTTAGCATTTCAATAGAATTAATTTTTATCAACACCAACGAAATGGCAGCTATCCATATGAAAAATAGGCGAAAAATCAGCAAATAAAAAGGTTTTGACTCATATCAAACTTTGTGCTTAATCGAAAATTTTGTGCTTCTTAACCGCCTACTTTTCATAGTGTGCCGAGCAAGTAACGAGCGGCAAAATACTCGTTGTGAACTGTATTTAAGATGGTGGAACCGACCCAACAGTGTCGTCTTATAGGAGAAGGCATTAAACCACCTAAAGGTGCTTTTGTAAATAGCGATTGTATCGAACGTATAGGAAACGGCTAGTCATGAACTATTCAGGTTTGGATAAAAAAGATGATTACAAATGAACTCCTTTTGAGGTGTCGAGAAGTAGGTGCACCCTGTCAAAAGCTACGGAATATGATACGGAGTTAAGGAGTATAGCGATCACCTATTTATTAGCTATACGGCAGGCGTCATTCAGGGTCATGACTTTTATTTGGGCTTATTGATAAAAAACGATAAGAAGCAAAATATTTATATTTAGCTAAGTAATACACCGAAACGAAAGTGCTTATCACCTGCCCAACATTTCTTTTACTAAACGTTGTAGCTCATTTAAATAAAAAATACAGCTCAAAAAAACAGATTAATGAGCTTTAAAGCGTAATTTAGTGAATCATTTGAGCTTTATATGACCAACAAAAGAGAATTAGAAATCATTAATTTCATTAAAACGAATGGAGAATCTTCATCTAAAGAAATTTTTGACAACCTAGGACTAGACCTAAGTTACGCCACACTTAAAAGAGTACTTACTAAACTTATTTCTGAGGAGTCTATAGCATCTATAGGAAAAGGAAAAGCACTAAATACATTATCTCACCTGCTCACGAACTTTTAGAATCGATTGACCTTGATAAATACTACGAACAAGAAATTGACCAAAGAAGTATTAAAGAAAGTTTTAACCTATTAGTAATCACAGAAACATTAAGAAAAAAAAATCTATTTACTAAGAGTGAATTAGAAAAACTTAGAACTCTGCAAGAAGACTACAAAGTTAATATAGAGCAACTTTCTGAAAATGAATATAAAAAAGAGTTGGATAGATTAGCTATTGACTTAAGTTGGAAATCATCACAAATAGAAGGAAACACTTATTCTCTTCTTGAAACAGAAAGGTTGCTTAAAGAAAGAGAGACTGCTTCAGGAAAAACTAAAGAGGAAGCAACTATGCTACTTAATAACAAAGATGCTTTAGATTTTATTATAGATAATACTGATTATTTACATCCTCTATCAGTATCGAAAATAGAAGATATACATAGTGTTTTAATAAAAGAACTTGCTGTAGAACGAAATTTAAGAAAACGTAGAGTTGGTATTTCTGGAACAAATTATAAACCATTAGATAATGAATTTCAAATCTTAGAAGCCTTAAAAAACACTTGTGATTTGATTAATGAGAAAGGTAGCATATTCGAAAAAGCGTTATTAGCCTTAGTTCTAATTTCTTACATACAACCTTTTATGGATGGGAATAAAAGAACCGCTAGAATCGTTAGCAATGCTATTCTAATGAACGATAATTATTGTCCTTTGTCATTTAGAACAGTTGATTCTATTGATTACAAAAAAGCAATGTTATTATTCTATAAACAAAATAATATTTCGAAATTCAAAGAGATTTTCATAAATCAATTCGAATTAGCCGTTAAAACTTATTTCTAAAAAACGAACTGCAACGTAGACAACATTCATGGATTTAATTGATAAATGGATAGGATATTATGAATATGGTGAAGGATACTCTTTACCACTATTTGGTGAGCGAGTTACAATACGTGTAAACCTACAAGGAAGAAATGATAATTTTATTGGAACTGTTAAAGAAGAAGAATCAGAACATTCGGTTCCGCTAGAAGCAACAATTAAAGGATTCTCTAAAGATGATTTTATTTCTTTTGTGAAAACATATCCGAAAATGCCAAGATTAAAAGAATATGGTAGTTCAGAAATAGTATTGGAAATGGGGCAACTAGAAATTGAACATTATGGATATATAGATACTGAGTTTGATGCAATTTATGGTACTTGGTCAATTACAGAAAAAGGTTCAGTTCAAAAAAATACTGGAATAAACACCGTTTATGGCTCTTGGCTTTTGAGAAGAGTGAAATAAAGGTTTCTCCGGCTAACGATTGTTTCTATTAATGCCCTCACGAATCCTGCGTAGGTCAATAATCAAATAACTGCATAACTGATTAATTTTAACTAAAAGAACAACCTAAATTATGATACAACGTATATGGCATGGGTATACCACAACAGAAAATGCCGAAGCATATGAAACACTATTGAAAAGAGAAATTATGCCAGGCATCGCCTCTAAAAAAATACCAGGTTATCTCGGTATGCAAATACTGCGCAGAGTCTCTGAGGAGTATCAAGGAGAAATAGCCTTTATTACACTCATGAATTTTTCTAAACTAGATGATATCAAAGGATTTGTTGGAGAAGATTATACAGTGGCTAACTTACCCGAAAAAGCACTCAAGATGCTAAAGCGTTATGATACGCATGCCCAGCATTATGATATACAAGATCAAAAAGAATATGAGTAGATAACGTAAAAGGATACTGGAAAAAATCCAATAAGCAGATAACTATAATTCTTATTTCTGAAAACATTGTTCGAACCCTGATTGTTAGATTTCCTTAAGCCGTTCTTAAATGAAAAGTCTATCTGTAACTATTGAAATGATTACTGAATAATTGCGCGCGGACATCCCTTCAGGGATTGAAGGGTAGGGCAAAGGCAAAACATTTAATCTAAACTAACCTAAATTCTTTAAACATATCAACAAAAAAATGATAAGAGTAATATATAATCTAAATCATCTTGTTTTGTCATCTTAAACAATAGAAGTTCTCTTTTTAGTTACTAATAAAATCCGTATCTTATTTATCACTAATCAACAAACAACTTCCCTATGACACTCACCGATGTACTTGATCAAAAAATAGCTAAGATTCGTTTTAATTATTCACAGGATAATGATGGTGCTTTGCAACAGTTTCAGTCGCAAATACGCTTATCAAATGGTGCGGTATTTTTAATGCCTGGCACGCCAGATACACAACGGAATCTAGTAGAATACTACGAGCAAAATAAAATGGCTACATTTAAAGATGCAAAGCGCTGCGGTCTGGCTTCACGGCTGCTTTTTAAAAATAAAAAAATCGTTGACATTCACTTTACTTATTTGGATAATGCGCCCTACAATGGTAACTCTTGCATTTTTGAACTGGAAAATGGAAAGTTTGTCACCGAAAATAACGCCAGCCCCAAAGCGGCATCCGGCGTAAATTTGAGGGTGATGAACAAAACACAGTTTGAAGCGGCTAAGGTCGAAGAACTCGAATATAGATCTTTAAGAAAGGATATTTTATAATTGCTAGAGATGCTAAAAAAAAAAGAATCTATTTATGTTCGGATTAATATTACTGTTTTTTATAGGAAGACACTATTACAGGCTAGCAGAAAAACATGACAAAAACAAATGGGGTTATGCTTTTTTAGGGATAGTGGCGTACTACGTTGGTACCTTGTTATTTGGTTTAATTGTGGGCGTTATTATGGAGATCGTTTCTCCTGGGTATCTGGAAACGAT
>JALZVC010000152.1 GCA_023301205.1 Flavobacteriaceae bacterium | reverse complement strand
ATTTGCTTAATCTCATTGATAAACGGCACAGGATGTAATGTTCCTGCGTGACCACCAGCTCCTGCACAAACAAGAATTAATCCGTCAACACCAGCTTCAATTGCTTTCTCAGCGTGACGTCTTTTAATGACATCATGAAAAACAAGACCACCATAACTATGTACTGCATCTATTACCATAGAAACGGCGCCGAGCGAGGTAATAATTAATGGCACTTTATGTTTTACACAAATACGTAAATCTGCTTCTACCCGCGGATTACTCATATGTACAATTAAATTTACACCAAAAGGTGCTGCCTTCTTACCTGTTTCTTTTTCCCAAGCTTCAAGCTCAGTTTTAATTTGTAAAACCCATTCTTCAAAGCCTTCTGTAGTCCGTTGATTTAGCGCAGGAAAAGTCCCAACGATTCCTTTTTTACAAGAAGAAATTACTAACTCTGGCCCAGATATTAAAAACATAGGCGCTGCTACTATAGGTAGCTCAAGGTTCTGAGTAAATTGGTCTTTATTCATGAAATCTTTTTTTATTCAATATATCTTCTTCAAAAATAGCGCTAATTATAGTTTTTTGAAAGTACTATGCGTGAGTAGTAGTTTTTGAACTTGAAATCAAAATCAAAGCAAAATATAAATTACTATATTTTGCTACTTCTTCTTATTTTGATGCCCTTTAGTGCTTCTATAAACTAACTTGGAATTTAATGGAAAAGCAGATTATTCAAATCTGGCACATTTTCGCGAAAGCTAAACATAAAGTACTCTTAATAAATAATAAAATTATAGCGATAGGTACTTGCTAATGTAACGACTAAAATTATTATTTTTACGATTCAAAATTTTAGACAACAAAGCTATGAGTGATTCTATAGAAAGAATAAAATGTTTGATTATTGGTTCTGGTCCTGCGGGTTATACGGCAGCAATTTATGCAGCACGTGCAGATCTTAAACCTATTATGTACACAGGTATGGAGCCAGGTGGACAGTTGACAACTACAACAGAAGTAGACAACTTTCCTGGTTACCCAGAAGGTATTGATGGACCAACGATGATGGTGCAGTTGCAGAAACAAGCAGAACGTTTTGGTACAGAAGTACGTATTGGAATGGTAACTGGAGTTGAATTTAGTAAAGAAGTAGGAGGAATCCATAAAGTAACTGTTGATAACAAGACCCAAATTGAAGCGGAGTCTGTAATCATATCTACAGGTGCTACTGCAAAATATTTAGGATTACCTAGTGAGCAACGTTTACGTGGTGGTGGAGTTTCTGCGTGTGCAGTTTGTGACGGTTTCTTTTATAAAGGACAAGATGTTGCAATTGTAGGAGCCGGAGATACAGCAGCAGAAGAGGCTACTTACCTCGCTAATATTTGTAATAAAGTAACAATGTTAGTACGTAAAGACTATATGAAAGCGTCTAAGGCAATGCAGCATAGAGTTACAAATACTCCAAATATTGACTTACGTTATAATACAGAAGTAGATGAGGTACTTGGAGATATGGTAGTAGAAGGTCTTCGTATGAAAAACAACCAAACGGGAGATAAAGAAGATATCGCCATTACTGGGATATTTATAGCAATAGGGCATAAGCCTAATACAGACATCTTTAAAGGGCAACTGGATATGGATGATACTGGCTACTTAATCACGCAAGGTAAATCTACAAAAACAAATTACCCAGGCGTTTTTGCTAGTGGAGATGTACAAGATAAAGAATACCGTCAAGCAGTTACTGCTGCAGGAACTGGCTGTATGGCTGCACTAGATGCAGAACGTTATTTAGCGACTGTAGAGGAGCCAGCAGAAGCATAGGTTTTCTCTTCGGAAATAGTATATAAAAATCCCCAAGGTGAATGGGGATTTTTTTTAGTTAGTTTTTTTAAAAAAATCTGCCAACACCATAGGTGCGGCAGATTTTCTAAACTAAAATGCGTGATAAAAGTCTTGCAGCTTAGTTATTATTAGAGTTTTTAACTTTAATCTCAGACTCCCCATCACCGTCCACGTCAATATCAACTCCGTTTTTGTCAATGTTCATCTTAAAATTTTCAGTGTCGATATTTACTTTGCCTTCATTGCTATTGTCCTCATCAAATTCCTCCTCTAGACAGTCTAGACACTTTAAAAAGTCATCTTCAACTAACAGATTATACCCTTCCATGTCATTATGTAAAATGTCGTTGTAATATCTATCATTTCTATGGAAAGAGTAGGTGTTTTCATTTGCGTTTAGAATAACACCTTCTGGCAGATAGAGTGTAATCTCAACTTCTTGATCTCTATATTTCTCTGCGGTATCTGCAAGTAAATAGCCATCGAGAAGGAGCTTTCCATTTTCTATTGAAAATCCATAATTAATAGCTTCCGCTCTGTTTTTTGCATCCAGCGAACTATTGCCTTCTGCTTTCTTTTCTATGAGCATTCTACCCAATGTGTCTTTAGCGCTTCGTACGATTAGTCTAATGTCATTTGAGTAAATAACTTGTTCGTCATTCTCATTAAACTTTAATTCAAAGCCATAATGTTTGCGTACTTCCTTATCGTATAGCGTATTTGTTCTCATGCCTAGGTGCAGCGTCTCTCCAGCTTTTACAGGAATGATATGCTCTGTGATTACTTCTTCATCAAAAGCTTGCTCAGTTGCTTGATGGATAGCGATAACAGCAAGACCAATTAAAGAAGCTAGCCATAAAACCATCATAATTATTTTTGCAGTCCACCCTATAGAGCGTAAATTCTTTATAAGAATTTTAAGTCCAGAAATTGCAAGTGCTATAAACGGAATAGCTACGGCAAAAAATACTAATATTGACAATAGCCATATAGGAGTATCTGTAGTGTTGACTACATTAAATTGTTCTAGAGTGACCCCGTTACTATAAATACCTATGGTTCTTTCAGTAATTAAACCAATAATTAGCGCGATTACTACAGAAAAGCCAATAAAGACCATTAGTACGCCAAACAACTTACCGATTATTTTAAAAATGGTCATGAATATTTTACCTATAGTTTCAAAAAAACCAGAGGCACCTTTATTTATTTTCTGTCCGTATTTATCATAATCAGCATTCTTTATTCCGTCGGTTACGGCTTCATAACCCTCCTTAAACTTTTTTTCAATATTAGTAATGGTAACCGCTTCACGGTTCATTTTTAACTTGTCACTTACCGTCTCTGCAGCTGGAACTAAGATCCATAGTAGCACGTAGATGAGTATAAACATCCCAGAGGTAACTAGTGTTAAAAAGATACATATCAGTCTAATCCAGATCGCATCTATCTTAAAGTAATGACCCAATCCAGAAGAAACTCCAGAGATAAATTTGTTATCTATATCTCTAAAAAGCTGGTTGTAAACCGTTCTTCTTCCATTGTTAAGCGGTGGATCTTCAAAGATCTCTTCATCTACAGAATAATCTTCAGGTTGTCCCATTACGGCGATCACTTCGTCCAGTTCATTAGTGGAAATCACTTGTGTATTAGACTCTATTTTTTCTGAAAAAAGTTCTGCAATACGTCCTTCTATATCACGAATAATCTCGTCACTTCCTTGTGGATCGCTAAGTGATTTTTTTATGGCGTCTAAGTATCGAGAGAGCTTGCCATAGGCGTCCTCATCAATATGAAAAAAGGTGCCTGCTAAGTTTATATTTACTGTCTTTTTCATTTTTTTGTAGTTGTGTTGGTTACTATATTCACCGCCTTTTGGAGATCGCTCCAGGTGGTGTCCAGTTCTTTTAAAAATAATCTCCCCGTTTCTGTGAGATCGTAGTACTTGCGTGGTGGCCCGCTGCTAGATTCTTCCCATCTGTAAGATAGAAGTCCGGCGTTTTTAAGACGGGTAAGTAGCGGATATATAGTTCCTTCTACCACAAGCATCTTAGCGTCTTTTAGAGTTGCTAGAATATCACTGGTATACGCTTCGCCATCCTTTAAAATGGAGAGGATACAGTATTCTAAAACTCCTTTACGCATTTGCGCTTTTGTGTTTTCAATTTTCATCTGTATACTATTTTTGAGAAATTTGAAGATGGTATGCCTGAGCATACATCTCTAATTTGTTTAACAATTGTTAATAGGCATTTCATAGTAATGTGTTTTTATTTCCATTATGTTCGATTTTGATTGATTCCTGAAACGAGTTCAGAATGACATGATTTATTTTTTCTAACGTATTACTTACAAAAAGTAAATCTGATGATGGTTCTTGAGTTGGCTCACAGCATTCAATAGTCACACTTGTTTTAACCATTTCTACTGGTTTTTCTTCTGAAATGCCAAGGAAACTAATCACTACGGCTGTAAGAAGTTCTACTAAGGTGCTCATTAGGTTTGGTTTTGGTTAGTTTCTGTGTTGGTTTCTTCTGTAGTTGTAATCGGCGCTATTTCCGAAGTATTTATTACATCTCTTTCTCTTCCTAAAAATGGAATACAAAACGGATATTGATAATATTCTCCTTTAGAAGCACTGGTAGTAGCTGTTATAACTGCGTATAATTCAAAAATGAATAAGCCAGTGAGTAGGAGGGTAGCTACTGCAAATAATAAAATGTAGCCAGAAAGGTTTTTAATAGTATTCAATCGGTCTAGATCCATCTCGTGATCTATTGCTTCTATGAGCGCAATAAAATCTGAAGCGAAAATTACAAAGAAGGGAATACAAATGATACCAATAGCAATACTGTAAATCAATATGCTGAGTTGAAAATTAATTGCTTGCCTTCCATGATGATCTACCAATCGCTTTTTACTATTTACTTGCCATAAAATAATAGGAAGTAGAAAATTTCCGAAAGG
>JALZVC010000151.1 GCA_023301205.1 Flavobacteriaceae bacterium | reverse complement strand
TATGGGATACTACAATGAACCCAGAATTTAGAACATTGCGTCAGGTTGCTATTGATAATAGTACAGAAGCAGATAGAATATTCTCTATGTTAATGGGTGATGAGGTTCCGCCTCGTCGTGAGTTTATTGAGAAGAACGCAGTGTATGCTAATATCGATGCTTAAAATGACCGTGCGCTTTAAAAGCATGCTGCTAGGTGTTTTTATCTTGAGCTCAATGGGTTTAAACGCCCAGAATACTTTTTTTGAAGATTTAGAGGATGTGCTTGTAGATTTAGTTTATTTCAGTGATAATTACGTTTCGCCAGCAGCTAAGGCGTCTGTTTATCAATCTACAGGAGCTTGGTTTAGTTCTGCAAAAAGTTTAGATAAATTTGAATTTGATGTTTCTGTGCACGCTAACGTGTTGCCGGTCCCCAAAAAACAAGAATCATTTATTGTAAGCGACAGCGACTTTTTAAGCTTTAAAATAAGAGATGCTAGTACTGCAGAAGTGCCAACGGTTCTTGGAGGTGATACCGAGGTTTTTTTCGACTTTAACTTAGGCGATGAGACATATGAAATACAAGCTTTTGATGGAGGTGACCAAAACACATATTATTATCCATATATACAAGGGTCTGTTGGTTTATGGAAGCAAACAGAATTAACAATACAGTATGTGCCTAAAGTTGAAATTAACGAATCGGCGTATCAAACCTTTGGTGGGGCGATAAAACATAATGTAAGCCAATACTGGACGGATAGTGAAGCTAATGATGATGATTTTCAAGTAGCGGTGCAAGTTGCTTACTCGTTATTTGATTATGATATATTTTTTGATGGCTTTGAAGTTCGCAGGTCAAATGCAGAGCCAAATGACACGTCTTTAGCTGTCATTGATGGACTCCAAGTAGATGCGAATGCTTTTACAAGTCAAATTATAGGGTCTAAAAGAATAAATAATTTAGAATTTGTGGGGTCTTTTGCAGTATCGGCTAGCACTTTTGATTACACAATGAGTGGTGAAGGAGAGTTGCTTTTAACTGCATTAAATGATGCCTTTGAGGCTCTTGAAGATACAGATACGCTAATTAAGGGAAGTGTTGGGGCTAATTATCACTTTAATCAATGGTATGTTGCGTCTAATGTTAGTTTAGGTACTTTTTTAAACACTAATGTTTCTGTGCATTACAGGTTTTAAGGAAATATATTTTTTTTAAATTCTTCTTGTGATTGAAAAATTTCAGATAATATTAGCAATTTCGAGCTCTTTCTTTTAGTAACAAATTATTACTTTTGTAGTAGTTTCTAAAGTTAATATTCTAAAACAGTAAGTAAACATAACAACAGTATTTATAATGCTGTAAAAAAATAAATATATGAAAGTAACAGTAGTAGGAGCAGGAGCAGTAGGCGCAAGTTGTGCTGAGTATATTGCAATCAAAAACTTTGCTAGCGAAGTAGTTTTAGTGGATATCAAAGAAGGATTTGCAGAAGGGAAAGCAATGGATTTAATGCAAACAGCATCTTTGAATGGTTTTGACACCAAAATCACTGGAGTAACTGGTGATTATAGCAAAACTGCAAATAGTGATATTTGTGTGATAACAAGTGGAATCCCAAGAAAACCAGGAATGACTCGCGAAGAGTTAATTGGTATCAATGCGGGGATTGTAAAAAGTGTATCTGCAAGTTTAATTGAGCAATCTCCTAATACTATTATCATTGTGGTAAGTAACCCTATGGACACAATGACGTATTTAGTACACAAAACAACTGGATTGCCTAAAAACAGAATCATTGGTATGGGTGGAGCACTTGATAGTGCACGTTTCAAATACAGATTAGCAGAAGCTTTAGGTGCGCCTATAAGTGATGTTGACGGGATGGTGATAGGTGGTCATAGTGATAAAGGTATGGTGCCATTAACACGTTTAGCTACTAGAAATAGTGTGCCAGTAACAGAGTTTATTTCTGAAGAAAGATTAGAAGAAGTGTTGCAAGCTACTAAAGTAGGTGGAGCTACGCTAACAGGATTGTTAGGCACTTCTGCTTGGTATGCACCGGGTGCTGCAGTATCTGGATTAGTACAAGCGATTGCTTGCGACCAGAAAAAAATATTCCCTTGTTCTACCTTATTAGAAGGCGAATACGGCTTAAATGATCTTTGTATAGGTGTGCCAGTAGTATTAGGCCGTAACGGAATCGAAAAAATAGTAGACATAAGTTTAAGTGATGCGGAAAAAGCACATATGCAAACCTCTGCAGAAGGAGTTAGAAAGACTAATGGTTTATTGGAATTGTAGAATTCTCTAATTAATAAAAATAGCCTCCTAGACTTAATTGTTTAGGAGGTTTTTTTCTGCGAAAATATTATTGGCTTATTAAAATAGAAAGCAATAATCTTTTTGTCATAGTTGTTTTTTTGGGTTATTATCTATGTTTTATATAAGCAAGACATTAGAGGTAGTTATGCTGTCTAATGATTATTAATTTCTGTATTTTTCCGGATGGATCAAATTCTATATGGTAGTGAGTAAATGGTGCTTATTTTATTCTTTTTTTCATATTCTTTTTTTAGGATATGCGCAGCAGCACGATAATCCCTACGTCCCTTCTGATGCTAAAGAAGTAATGGCTTTTATCGATAATAACAGTAATTATTTTATTAAAAACATTGAGGGGCCATATAGTTCAGAAATTAAAAAAATTTACCGTGAGCGTGATGAATTATTTGTTAAGAATATAAACGATAGTACTTATTTTTTTAATAATGAGCTGCAGGATTATGTGTTAGAGATTTTGCGAGAAATTGGTGCTTCAAATTTAGAAATTGATATTAGTAAGTATAAATTTTTCATTAAAAACTCTGTTACGCCTAATGCTGCTTGTTATGGTAATAATATTTTTGAAATTAACCTCGGCTTATTCACTTGGTTAGCGTCTGATGACGAAATTGCTTTTGTGATGTGCCATGAAATTGCACATAAAATTCTAAATCATAATATTAATAATTTAGAAAAATATTACAAAACCTTAGATTCTAAAAGCACTAAAGAAGAAATAAGGAAACTGAAAAATAAAAAATACGGGAAGTCTAGAGCTGCTCGTGCTTTTATTGACGGAATGTCTATAGATTTATTAAATTATTCTCAAACTGCAGAGCAACAGGCAGATTCTTTAGGTATGCAACTCTATTTAAATACAAATTTTGCGCCATCAAGTGCAATTACGGCATTAGAAAAGCTTCGTGTTTTTGATGATTCTTTTTTGCAGTATGAAATTAATATAGATCAGCTTTTTAATTTTGAGTCTTATCCTTTCAAATCCTATTGGATAAAAGAAGAATCTACACTCTTTAATGAAGACGCAAACACAGATGATTTTCAGACTAAATCTGATACGATAAGCACACATCCTGAAATTCAAGAAAGAATTGATAAATTGAATTCTGAGTATAATGAGTTTTTATACAAGAAAAATACATTAGAGAATAGTCAAGTAGATATTAAAGAAATCGTACATTATCAAATTATTAATTCATTGAAAGATTATAAGTCTTATGATTTGGCGCTTTATCATTTAGTTGAGTTTCACAATAAAGAACTAATAACAACTAAGGAGTACCATTTAAGTATGATTTTTCTATTGGAAAACATCTATATTGCAAAACAAAATCACAAGCTCGGAAAATATGTCTCTCATAAAAATAATTTAGATAACAAAAACCAACTTTCTGTGATCAAAACATTTATACATAATATTGCCCTTTCAGAATTAAAAAAGCTAGGTTGGGCTTATTGTAATACATATTCTGAAGCGCTTTCAGCTTCAACTCAATATCAATTTTTTAAATCTATTAATTAAAGTTTCCATGAAAAACAACTTTCTATTTTTTTGTCTATTACTAGTAAGCAGTTCTCTATTCGCTCAAGAAAAAATCTTGAATGAATTAGCAACTTTCAAAGTAAAAAATTCTGGTACTATGCTGGATACTAATAACGATGTGGATGGTTATTATTTCTTTTATGAAGCAGATAAACTAAAAAAAGGGAAGCGTGAGTTTGCTATAAAACTGTTAGATGCAAATCTAAATGATGTTGCCTCAAAATCTTATATTGATGATAAGCGGACATCCTTAATGGAAGGGAAGTTTAACAATCAGGAATTATTGTTTTTAATGAACGATACTAAAGATAAACAATACAAAATGGTTCGATTTAATCGAGCTGGTGATAGGATGGATGATATTGTGGTTCCTTACACTAAAATAGAATTAGACTATACGCAGTTATATGCTAGAGCTGGAGCTTTAGACGCCTTAACTCCTATAGAAGATAAAGGGTATTTGTTTAATTATTTAAAGAAGAACAAAAAACTAGGTTTTGGTTTAAAATATATCCCTACAGATGGAGGTAAGTCTTGGGATTATAATTCGCCAAAGGATGTAAAAGAAATACAGAATATTAAAATTATAGCTGTAAATAAAAAATACATAGTTTTATCAAAGTTGACTAAAAAGTCTATGCTTAGTAAAACGTTTAATTCGACAGTTGTAATTTTAAATACTAACACTGGAAAAAAGATTCTTGAAAAAAAATATGATAATGAAGAAACACCAAGGTCTATTACAAATGCTTTTTTAGATGAGGAAGAAAATTTAATTTTAGTTGGAGAATATTTTAATAATGGCGAAAACATTTTTAAATCTAAAAGTCAAGGATTGTATTCAGAAATCATCGATGTCAACGGTAATGAGATTTCATTTAACAAGGTTAATTGGGAAAAAGAAATAGCGCCTCTAATGCCTGTCGCTAAAGATGGTAAAAAGGCTAAAAGAGAACATGTTTTCTTTCATGACATTATAAAATCTAACAATGGGAATTATTATTTTATTGGTGAAAAATTTAAGCAAGGAGCAAGCGCTGGCGGTATAGCGTCTGCAATTATTAATAAAGGTGGGAGTGTCTTGCAATTAACTATTACAGATGCGATATTGTTTGAATTTGATAGTTCTTTTAATTTAAAAGACATCAAAGCTTTTGAAAAAGGGAAGTCTAGATTCTCTAGTCCTGCCGGGTACGGAAATGCTCAGACAAATGCCTATATCGTTAATGCTTTAGGTGGTTTTGATTATGAGTTTACTCAAATTGATAAAGACAGAAATCGTTTTTATGCAAATTTTATTGACTATGAGCGTTTAAAAGGAGAGTCTAATAAATTAGCTTTTAAATCTATTATTTACAATGATGGTGTTATAACTGAAGATAAAATTTACCTAAAAAATTCAAAGGGTAAAATTTCTTATAGGGTTATGCCTGCTAAATTAGGGCATGTATTGTTGTTAGAATATAATAGTAAAGAAAAAACGTTGAATCTTCACTTAGAAAAATTAAACTTGTAAAATAAGAGTGGAACAGAATTTTTAGTGCAACTTAAATTTTAAAGCAGTAGCAGAAATCGTTCATTTCATTCAAGGAAATTAAAGAAGGTAAAACTCATCAGTTTTAATTATATTTGACGCAATGTTAAAAAACTGGTACATAGCGATTTTTGCAATTCTTCTTGCTGGAGCAGGGATAGGGTTTGTGCCTTTTTCTGTGCCTAATCAAGAGATTGTAGTACAGTTTTCTCAAGAAATTTCTATTAATGATGCTGAAGCTGCTATTGCTAATGTAAGAGCACAGTTGGCTCAGTTAGGGGTAGAAGATGTGCAGGTAGTAGAACGTGCAGATGGATCTTTAAAGATTTCTTACTACAGCGATATTGATGTTTCTTTTATTCAAGAAGCCTTTGCACAGCAACAAGTTAGTTCGTTTAATAACACAACTAATGATAGCTCAGAACTTCCTTTTAAAGATATTGTTGATGTGTATCAATTTACTGTTTCTGAAATAGGAGCAGATGCTGATACGTACAATGGTTTAAAAGGTCACCTACTTGAGATTGAAACAAAAAGCCATCGCTTTTATCCGCCAGAATTTTTCTTTGGAGGAGATTTAATTAGCACTAAAAAAGAAAGTAAGCGAATCGAACTTTCGGTACGCATCTATAGTCAACAATTAGTAGTTGTTGCTGTTACTTCAAGATTACTTCCAGAGACTAGAGCTGGGCCTTTAGTTTAATTTCGGAGGACAATTAGCAGGTTGCTATATTTCCGACGTTAAAAATCGTTTATTATTCTTAGAATGAATGATACAGTTTTGGAGTACGTAACCTCGTATTCCAATTATACATAAATACATAATTAATTGTCAGATTTCTGGGTTAGAAGTATCTTCGCCCGATCAAAAATTTGACTTAAAAACATATAAAATGCAAAACAAAGGACTAATTACACTTTTTGCGGTGTTGTTTGGATTGGTGAGTTTATACCAATTATCATTTACATACTTCGCAACGAGTACAGAAACAGCGGCTAAGGAATATGCCGATGCTAAATTTTCTGCAGACATGTCAGACAAAAGAGACGATGCAGAGGTTCGTTATCTTGACTCTGTAGGTAAGCTACCTATTTTTATGGGGATAGATTATAATACGGCAAAAGATAAAGAACTAAACAAAGGGCTTGACCTTAAAGGAGGTATTAACGTAATCCTTCAAGTATCTGTAAAAGATATTTTACAAGGGTTGGCAAATAACTCTAAGGATCCTGCTTTTAATCTAGCATTAAAAAATGCAGATGTATTACAAAGAGATTCTCAGGATACATATTTACAATCTTTCTTTACTGCGTTTGACGCATTAGACGGAGAGAACGAATTAGCATCACCAAATATTTTCTTTAATAAAAACTTAGAAGATGATATTACGTTAAATCAAGCTAATGATGAGGTTAAGGTGGTATTAGAACGTAAGATAGATGAATCTATCGCTTCTGCGTTTGAGGTATTACGTAAGCGTATTGATAAATTTGGGGTAACACAACCTAACATACAACGTTTAGGAAAGACCGCTCGTATTCTAGTAGAGTTGCCTGGAGCAAAAGATGTTGACCGTGTGACAGATTTAGTTACAAAAACGGCACAATTAGAATTCTGGGATGTTTATAAAGCTGAAGAAGTAGGTGGGTATCTAGCGCAAGTTCAAGAGATAGTTAAGGGAATCAACAAGGCAAAAACTGCAACAGCAGCGGTTGTTGAAGTTGTTGAAGAGGAAGTGGTTGTAGAAGATGATCAAAATAATCTTGACGAGTTGTTAGGTGGAGAAGAAGTGGAAGAAGTAGCGGTAGATGCAGCAATTGATAATCCTATCTTTTCAAAAATGATTAGTCCTGGTTTTTCTGGAAGTCCAGTGATTGGAACTTTTAAAGCGCAAGATGCAAAAGAAATAATGGACTATCTTAACCTTTCACAAGCTAGAAACTTGTTAAAAGGAGATATGCGTTATGCAAAGTTTGT
>JALZVC010000150.1 GCA_023301205.1 Flavobacteriaceae bacterium | reverse complement strand
AACTGTATTTCCTCGTAAGGGAAAATCTTGAATTGTGGCCTCTTTATGAAATCCGTGGGCTATTAAAATACGCTTTGACTCATGCTTGGGTATGCTATTGCGTTCTTCAAAATAGAGATGCATAACTTCTCCATTTTTAGTGTTTTTGACTAAATCAAAATGATTGATTAAAAATTCAGGTAGGATGTGTTTGAGTAGGTCTAAGTAGTTCTCTAATGTAGTTTTTGTTCACAAAAATTACATAACTAATCCAATTAACACACATCTTTTAGGAATGATCCATTTTTATCTATTTTGTCAAATTGCAAAAAAAAGCTCACTTTATATAAAGTGAGCTTTTCTGTGTGTGAAATAATAAGTTTATAAATGTCTTATTTTACTTTTTTTACGATTGCTTCAAAAGCTTCAGGATGATTCATTGCTAAATCTGCAAGAACTTTACGGTTCAATTCGATTCCAGCTTTTTTCATTCCTCCCATAAACTGTGAGTAAGACATTCCGTGTTGTCTAGCACCTGCATTAATACGGGTGATCCATAACGCTCTAAATGTTCTTTTCTTTGCTCTACGGTCTCTGTAAGAGTAAGACATTGCTTTGTCTACCGCATTTTTTGCTACTGTCCAAACGTTTTTACGTCTACCGAAGTAACCTTTAGCTTGCTTTATTACTTTTTTTCTACGTGCTCTTTTGGCAACGCTGTTTACTGATCTTGGCATTTTTTTAATGTGTTTTGTAGTAGGCGGTCTATTTTATTTTGTGACACTTTGTTCAAAATCTAAAATCAACAATTGTTAATCTAAATTTTTTTGCACTACTCCAGGGTTTATAAATTAGTTAACCGATGAAGTGATTACTTCATTCTAAGCATTTGCTTAATATTACTCTCATCTGCTTTGTGTACCAAACCATCGTGAGTTAATTTAAGCTTACGTTTCTTAGACTTCTTTGTTAAGATGTGACTCTTAAACGCGTGCTTTCTTTTAATTTTTCCAGTACCAGTAAGCTTAAAACGCTTTTTAGCACTAGATTTTGTTTTTTGTTTAGGCATTGTTCCTAGTTTTTGTATTATTTCACATTTCCCGCAAAGCGGAATATTTTTAGAACACTGGCTACTGCCACTGTTGCTGTTTACTTTTTCTTCGGTGCGATAAACATAATCATACGTTTACCTTCCAGTTTTGGCATTTGTTCTACTTTACCAAGGTCTTCTAGTTCCTGTGCTAACTTAAGCAGCAAAATCTCACCTTGATCTTTATAAATTATAGAACGTCCTTTAAAAAATACATACGCTTTTAACTTTGCTCCATCTTTCAAGAACTTAATTGCGTGTTTCTTTTTAAACTCATAATCGTGGTCATCAGTATTAGGACCAAACCTAATCTCTTTGATGATCACTTTAGAAGCTTTAGACTTCATTGCCTTCTCGCGCTTCTTCTGCTCGTAGACAAATTTTTTGTAATCCATTATTTTGCAAACTGGTGGGCTTGCATTAGGAGAAATTTCTACAAGATCTAATTCTTGCTCTTCGGCCATCTCCTGCGCCTTGCGTGTCGGGTAAACACCAATCTCCACATTTTCTCCTACAAGACGTACCTCTTCTGCACGAATCTTTCTGTTGATTCTGTGTTGATCTTCTTTAATGATCCTAGCAGGACCCCGGCTTCTTTTTCTTCTAATTGCTATGGCTTACGTATTTAGCTTTTTCGCACAACGCGAAAGTTATTATTAAAATGTTACTTAAATGGTTTAATTTCTTTGGCTACTGCTTCTTTTATCATATTACCGAAGGCTTCTACAGTCATTGTTCCTATATCTCCTTCACTGTGCTTACGTACAGATATCGTGCCGTCATTTTCCTCTTGTTCCCCTAGAATTAACATATAAGGGATTTTATTCATTTCTGCTTCACGAATTTTCTTCCCAATAGTCTCGCTTCTATTGTCTACAAGGGCGCGAATGTCGTGATTTTCTAGCAAATTTAAAACTTTTTCTGCGTAATTCTCATACTTTTCACTCAATGATAAAATAGCAACCTGTTCAGGCATTAGCCACAACGGGAAATTTCCGCCGGTATGCTCGAGTAAAATAGCTACAAAACGCTCCATACTCCCAAAGGGTGCACGGTGTATCATCACTGGTCTGTGTAGCTCATTGTCACTACCTTTATAGGTAAGTTCAAAACGTTCTGGTAGGTTGTAATCTACTTGAATTGTACCTAGTTGCCAGCTTCTGCCTAAGGCATCTTTTACCATAAAATCTAACTTTGGGCCATAAAAAGCTGCTTCACCTTCTTCTACAACGTAGTCAAGGCCTTTGTCTTTTACAGCACTTAAGATCGCAGCTTCTGCTTTATCCCAGGTGTCTAAATCACCAATATACTTTTCTGGCTTACTCATATCACGCACTGATACCTGAGTTGTAAAGTTTTCAAAACCTAAAGAGCCAAAAACATATAAAACAAGATCAATCACTTCTTTAAATTCTGCATCTAGTTGGTCTGGTGTGCAAAAAATGTGTGCGTCATCTTGTGTAAAGCCACGTACTCTTGTTAAGCCGTGTAATTCACCACTCTGCTCGTAACGATATACGGTGCCAAATTCTGCTAAACGTTTAGGTAAATCTTTATAAGACATTGGCTTTGCGTTATAAATCTCACAGTGATGTGGGCAGTTCATCGGTTTTAGCATAAACTCCTCCCCATCGTTAGGCGTTTTAATTACTTGAAAACTATCCTCTCCGTATTTTGCAAAGTGACCTGAAGTCACGTATAATTCTTTGTTCCCTATATGTGGGGTTACCACCATTTCGTACCCTGCTTTTTTCTGCGCTTTTTTCAAGAAGTTTTCAAGTCGCTCTCTTAATGCTGCGCCTTTAGGTAGCCATAATGGAAGACCTGCACCTACTTTTTGAGAGAAGGTGAATAATTCAAGTTCTTTACCTAGCTTTCTATGGTCTCTTTTCTTTGCTTCTTCAAGTAGCTCAAGATATTCCTTTAAGTCCTTTTGCTTCGGAAACGTGATGCCATAAATACGTGTTAATTGTTTGTTTTTCTCGTCACCTCTCCAGTATGCGCCAGCGATACTCATCAATTTAATTGCTTTTACAAATCCAGTATGTGGCAAGTGACCACCGCGACATAGATCTGTGAAAGAATCGTGATCGCAGAAAGTGATTGTGCCATCTTCAAGATTTTCTATAAGTTCAACTTTATATTCGTTGTTTTGTTTTTTATAATAATCTAAGGCATCTGCTTTTGAAGTGGCGCGTATAGAGAATGTATGTTTACCGCGAGCTGTCTCAAGCATCTTCTTTTCAACTTCAGCTAGGTCTTTTTCAGCAAATGGAGTATTTCCGAAGTCAACATCATAATAAAAGCCGTTGTCAATAGCTGGTCCTATAGTTAGTTTTACGCCAGGATATAGCTCTTCTAGGGCCTGTGCAAGTAGGTGTGCAGATGAGTGCCAGAATGCTTTTTTACCCTCGTCGTTGTTCCACGTAAACAGTACTAGACTTCCATCTTGCGTAAGTGGGCTAGAGGTCTCTACGGTTTCTCCATCATAAGATGCAGAAAGCACATTGCGCGCTAATCCTTCACTAATGCTCATCGCAACATCCATTACAGTGCTGCCGTTTTCCATCTCTTTAATACTGCCGTCTGGCAAAGTAACGTTAATCATGTCTTGGTTTTTGTGGATACAAATATACTATCTTGGTATACGGTAAGCAACCTAAATGGTATTGATTATTTTAGAGTGATTATTAAGGGGGGTATTTTTAAAAAGTTAATGGCTTTCTTCAATGATTTAGACTTAAAGTTCTATTTAAAAGTTAGGTCTAAAAATGTTTTTTTTTTCTGGCTTTTCTTAAGGTGATGTTTGGGTGAAAGAATCCAGTTAAATAGTTTTACTACTGTCCTATATATAAAGTCTATTTAATGTGAGACGCGAACTCAAGTAGAAGTTGCTTTTTGTAGTTAATTGTACTTCGCCTAATTAATACATTATAGGAGTGCATAGTTATATTTATCCATTGGGTTGTTGATTGGTTAGGTTTTTAATTAGCGAGCGCTCTTTTAGGTAGGTTTAAAATAAAGTATGCTGTATTTGCTATAGCAGTGTTTAGGTCTTAGGATAGTAGCTTGAAAATAAAGAAAGGTTTTATGTAGTGGCACTTGTGTTGTCTAAATTTTTCTTCAGACCTAATATTGGGTTTGTTTCTATTGAGATTTTACAGGTTTGAATGCGGTTTTTCAAATTAGTTTTAAGTGAATCAATTGATAGATAGTGTGGTATGAAATCACTTAAAATAAATACGAAAAAACTTCATTTTATATTAGGCAGTAACATTGAAAAGGTAGTATGTTTGCAGCCGCTAAGAAAAGCAACAAGGATTGTTGTTACGAAGCTAAAGTTCTTTTAAATTTTATTTAATTATTTTTCAGAAAAAGGTTGTTAGTTTTAAAAACAGTAGTATGTTTGCACCCGCTTAAAAAAGCAATTAGTTTAGTTGCTATTTAAGTAAAAAAGTTCTTTTAAATTTTATTGAATTATTTTTTAAGAAAAAGGTTGTCAGTTATAAAAACAATAGTATGTTTGCAACCGCTAAGAAAAGCAACAAAGTTTGTTATTACGAAGCAGAAAAGTTCTTTTAAAATTTATTGAATTATTTTTTCACAAAAGGTTGTTGTTTACAAAAACAGTATTATATTTGCAGCCGCTAAGAAAATT
>JALZVC010000149.1 GCA_023301205.1 Flavobacteriaceae bacterium | reverse complement strand
GAAGCGAACGGTCTTTCATCTTTCTTCTATGTCAAGTCCTGTTTCAAGCGCTCACGCCAGTGAGTGCAGGTTGTGGATCAAAACGTCCCGAGTTTTAACTAAATCTCAAGCATAAAAAAACCCCTTACTAAAAATAGTAAGGGGTTTTAAATTGTATTCAAAAGTTTTCGCTTAAGAATGAGTTTAGTTTATCTCGTTACCATCTTTGTCTTGAAAGTGGTATTCCAGATACGTGTAAGCATCTCTCGGTTGAACTTTAACCCATTTTTTATGCTCCATAAACCATTTATGGCGCATTGATGGAAAACCTTTGGTTAAAAAGGCTGCTATAAAAGGATGTGCATTAAGCGTTATCTTTTTATAGTCTTTGTTTACTAAGAGTCGTTTTACGTCTTCTGCGATTCTATCAACTATGATGATAGGCGCTTCAATTTCGCCACTTTCAGTGCCGGGAGCGTCTTCACGAGTTTTAATGTTCATCTCAGGACGTACACGTTGTCTTGTTATTTGGATTAAACCAAATTTACTAGGAGGCAAAATCTTATGTTTTGCTCTATCATCTTTCATCTCATTACGCATATGATCGAAAAGTGCCTTGCGATTTTTTGCTTGACCCATATCTATAAAATCTACTACAATAATACCACCCATATCACGTAAACGTAATTGTCTGGCAACCTCTGTAGCTGCAATAATGTTAACTTCTAGCGCTGTATCTTCTTGGTTTTTAGATTTACTACTACGGTTACCACTATTCACATCAATGACGTGCATGGCTTCTGTATGTTCTATCACTAAGTAAGTACCTTTAGTACTTGATACGCTACGACCAAAAGAAGTTTTAATCTGTCTATCTACGCCATATTTTTCAAAAATAGGCACGTTAGAGTCGTGATGTTTAACAATACTCTCTTTGTCTGGTGCAATGCTCTGCACGTAATCTTTTATTTGCAGATAAAGGGTTTCGTCATCTATACATATATTAGTAAACGAGTCATTAAACACGTCTCTTAATATGGATGCTCCTCTATCTAGTTCACTTAACACCTTACTTGGGTGGTGTGCCCCATGTAGCTTTTTACACATCGCATTCCAGCGATCCATAAGATTCTGTAAATCTTTATCCAGTTCTGCTACTTTTTTGCCATCTGCTACAGTACGTATAATAACACCAAATCCTTTAGGACGTATGCTCGTTATTAATCGCTTTAATCTTTCTTTTTCTTCTTTGCTTTCTATTTTTTGAGAAATAGAAATACGGTCAGAAAAAGGAACTAAAACTATATAACGACCTGCGATAGAAAGCTCAGAGCTTATACGCGGTCCTTTAGTAGAAATGGGTTCTTTTACAATTTGTACCAGAATAGATTGATTAGACTTGATAGCGTCATTAACGCCGCCGTGCTTATCAATCTCTTTTTCTAATGGGAAATCCTTTAAAGAATAATCTTTAAGTTTACCTGTGCTTACACGTTTTACAAACTTCAATAGAGAGGCGATCTTAGGACCAAGATCATGGTAATGCAAAAAAGCATCTTTCTCATACCCTACATTTACAAATGCAGCATTGAGACCTGGAACAGTTTTTCTAACTTTAGCGAGATAAATATCTCCCACAGAAAACTTGTTGCCTTCTTCCTCCTTGTGAAGTTCGATGAGTCTTCCATCTTTAAAAAGAGCAAAATCAACTTCTTGTGAACTGGATCTAATAAATAATTCTGAGTTCACGTTAATTAATTTTTATTCCGTTGCCCAAATATTGGGTTTCTGGAATGGATTAAACAATAATTTTCACAGGATTTTTTACAGGCTAACACCCTAGTGGCGCTAGTCTGTATCAATATCCGTAGAAATGTCACACCATACAGGTTAGGATGATATGCATTTCGTTTTCAAAGAACGATTTTAATTAATAATAACTAGTGTTCAAGTAGCTATTAAACAAAAAAAGTAGTTTAAAACTACTTTTTCTTGTGTCTGTTAGCGCGTCTTCTTTTTTTACGCTTGTGCGTCGCTACCTTATGTCTTTTTCTTTTTTTACCGCTTGGCATATAAATGTGTATTGTGTCCGCCTTGGCGAACGGATTATTACTTTACTTCTACGTTTGTCTTAACACTTTCTACAAAAACTTTTGCAGGTTTAAATGCGGGGATGTTGTGTGCAGGGATTTTAATAGTTGTGTTCTTTGAGATATTTCTTCCCGTTTTCTCAGCACGTGTTTTTATGATGAAACTTCCAAAACCTCTAAGGTATACGTTATCGCCACCTTCTAATGAAGTTTTTACTTCGGCCATAAATGTTTCAACAGTAGCTTGAACATCACCTTTTTCCATTCCTAGTTTTTCGGATATTTTTGCTACGATATCTGCTTTCGTCATTATGTTTGTTTATTATAGTTTTAAAAAATTATTTTTTCTTTTTCAAGAGTGCAAATATAACATTTTTAGTATGAAATACTAACTAGCTAAAACATTAAAATTTAATTACATAAAAGCTATTTTAGCGGTATGCCAAAAATAAATAAACAATTCTCTAAAACACTCATTGCATGGTACTTACAAAACAAACGTGATTTACCGTGGCGTGGTATATCTAATCCGTATTATATTTGGCTTTCAGAAATTATTCTACAACAAACTCGGGTTGCACAAGGAACCCCATATTATTTTGCTTTTACAGCGGCTTTCCCCACGATACAAGATCTTGCTAAAGCAGATGAAGAAACAGTTTTAAAATTATGGCAAGGCTTAGGCTATTACTCTCGGGCTCGCAATTTGCACACCGCAGCCAAGTATGTAGTCGATGAGCTTGATGGTGTTTTTCCTTCTACTTTTTCTGAAATATTAAAACTCAAAGGCGTGGGCGATTATACGGCAAGTGCTATCGCGTCTATTTGTTTTAACGAACCAACTGCAGTCGTGGATGGAAATGTATATCGGGTTTTGTCTAGGTATTTTGGGATTGAAACAGCTATAAACACCACGCCTGGAATCAAAGAGTTTAAGTTACTCGCGCAAAAATTGTTAGACCCCCACCAGCCAGGTAACCACAATCAAGCATTAATGGAGTTTGGGGCTAGGCATTGTACGCCTGCATCGCCAGACTGCAGTAGTTGTGTGTTCAATGCTAGCTGCGTTGCCTTCGGAAATAATAAAGTACCTGTACTACCCGTTAAGTTGAAAAAAGCAAAAGTAAGAGCTCGTTATTTTAATTTTTTAGTGCCCTTAACCGAAACTAAACGGACTATACTTGAACAAAGAGAAGGTAAAGGAATCTGGCAAAATTTATATCAATTTCCATTAGTAGAGACGGAGCATAGTGTTAATGAAGCGCAATTGTTGAACGAAGAAAATTTCCGAAGTATTACCAAACATTGGTCTATAGACAGTGTTTCTGTTTATAATGAAATAGCGGTGATTCATAAATTATCACATCAACACTTACATACGCGATTTTGGATTGTGCTTTTAAAGGATGAGATAGATGGAATGTTTCCCATTTCAGAAATAAAAAACAGCCCCGTGCCTGTTTTAATCAGTAATTTTATTGATAAGTTTCCTCCATTTAAGATGGTATAATGTATCGAGACTAGTAGGGGTGTTGTATCTTTGTCTCCGTTAAATTTTTGACTATGAATGGTACATTAAATAAAGTAATGCTAATAGGGCATACCGGTGATGATGTTAAAATGCATTTTTTTGAGGGTGGTGGGAGTATAGGTAATTTTCCGTTAGCGACTAACGAGACGTACACAAATAAGACAACGGGCGAACGCATTAATAATGTAGAATGGCACAATATTGTAATGCGCAATAAAATGGCAGAAATTTGTGAAAAGTACCTCAAAAAAGGTGATAAAATATATGTTGAAGGCCGTATTAAGACCAGAAAGTGGCAAGATGACCAAGGCAAAGATCGATACACTACAGAGATACACTGTACAGATTTTAATTTCTTAACACCAAAAGAAGAAAATCAAGCTGCAAATAATACTGGTGCACAATCACAACCAGAAACGCAGCCTTAAAATACAGCCTTACCATCACAACAAACAGATTCTAGTAATGATGATTTGCTGTTTTAAATAATAAACGATACTTTTATTGTACCGTCTGCACCCAAGGTGCTTAATCGAAATATAACAAGTGGATATAGAACCTCCTAGTTACCTTTTAATATCATTATTTTATATGCAAATCCCGAGCCTAGTTGTGCTCGTGATTCTTTTAGGTTGTTCTGCAATGATTTCTGGAGCAGAGGTGGCTTTTTTCTCATTAAGTAGTTCTGATCTTGAAACGGCAGAAGATAGTGCTTCAAGAAAACTTGCTATTGTAAAAAAATTACTAGAGAAGCCTAAAAAACTCTTAGCGACTATTCTTGTTGCGAACAACTTTATCAATATCGCTATTGTTTTACTTTTTGAATCCTTAAGCAGAGTATGGTTTGAAGGGTGGAGTTATGAAATCAATTTGTATTTCTTTGAGGTGAGCGCGGTATTCCTAGTAAAAGTAGTAGCAGTTACATTTCTTATTTTACTTTTTGGAGAAATTTTACCCAAGGTATATGCTACCCGTAACAAACTGTCTTTTGCTTACTTTATGTCCTATCCGCTAAACGTGTTAGACTTTCTACTTACTCCATTAAGCACACCTATGCGGTCTATGACGATGTATTTGCAAAATCGTTTTGGGAAACAGAGTTCTAACATAAGTGTAGATCAATTATACCAAGCGCTAGAGCTAACAGATGAAGAAGACACCACTAGCGAAGAACAAAAAATATTACAGGGTATTGTAACTTTTGGTAATACAGACACTAAGCAGGTGATGAAACCCAGGATGGAGATTTTTGCACTAAATGAAGAAGCTTCTTTTACTGAGATTATGCCGCAAATTATTGACAAAGGCTTCTCAAGAATACCGGTTTTTAAGGAGAATATAGATAAGATAACAGGGGTGCTTTATGTAAAAGACTTAATGCCTTATATAGATCGTAAAAAGCTAGACTGGAACGCGCTAATACGTGAAGCGTATTTTGTGCCAGAAAATAAAAAGCTGGACGATTTACTGAATGAATTTAAGGAGATGAAAATGCACCTTGCTATTGTCGTAGATGAATACGGAGGGACTAGCGGACTTATTTCATTAGAAGATATTATTGAAGAGATTGTTGGTGAGATTAGTGATGAGTTTGATGATGAAGACCTTATATTCTCGAAGCTGGATGATAATACATTTGTATTTGAAGGAAAGACTTCCTTAAAAGATTTTTACCGAGTGATTGAGTTGGAAGATCCTTCTATTTTTGAGGACGAAAAAGGAGAGGCAGAAACTATTGCTGGTTTTCTTTTAGAGATATCAAAAGGGTTTCCTAAAAAGAACGAAGTAATAACATTCCATAATTATGCGTTTACCATAGAGGCGTTTGATAACAAACGTATACAACAAATTAAATTGACGCGAGTACCTGTATGAGATTCTTGATTGTATTTTTAATACTTATTGTAAGTGCTTCTTGTGAAGATGATGTGGTGGTAAAACCACATGCCAAATTGAGACTGCGTTTTCCAAAACCAGTGTATAGCGATGTCAAATTAGATTGTCCTTTTGTTTTTAAACAAAACGAATTTGCTGAGGTTTTGGTAAATAAAAATTGCGGTATAAAAGTGGAATACCCGCAAATGAAAGCGACTGTTTTTTTAACGTACATCGACACCGATACAGCTAAAATGAACGCACAGTTGAGAGAGGCAGAGCGTTTGGCCTTAAATCACAAACCTATGGCAATTAACATGCCAGAGAGCCGGTATGTTAATCCAGATAAAAAGACATACGGCACCTTTTATGAGATAAATGGAAATGCCGCTTCTCAAGGGCAGTTTCATCTTACCGATAGTATAAAGCATTTTGTAAGTGCTGCGCTCTATTTTGATTCTAAGCCTAATTACGATTCCCTCTTGCCGGCCATAGACTATGTGCGCAATGATATGCGCATGATGATGGAAACGATGGAGTGGAGGGGACAGTAAGCAGTCATTAGTAAGCAGTGGCAGTTGACAGTAGCAGTATCTTTATTCAGGTTATAACAATCTATCTGCGAATCTTTGTGTAGCTCAGTGAATCTCTGTGTAACTACCCGAGTAAATGAACAAAATCCAACTACTTATAACTCTTGTGTGTTAATTCCATTTTTCGAGGGTATTAATTCATAATTTTGCAGTTGTAATACTTAAGTGAAAATATGTCAAAAAAATGGTTATATCTAATCATCCTCTCCATTGTCTGGGGAAGTTCTTTTATACTTATAAAAAAAGCTTTAGTTGGTCTTACGCCATTACAGTTAGGTGCTTTGCGTACTCTTTTTGCTGCTGCTTTTTTAATTTTAGTAGGCTATAAACAGTTAAGAACCATCCCGAGAGACAAATGGAAATGGATCGCAATATCTGCGTTTTTAGGCACTTTTATTCCCGCATTTCTGTTTGCTTTTGCTGAGACGGA
This sequence comes from Flavobacteriaceae bacterium, assembly GCA_023301205.1. Classification (GTDB taxonomy): domain Bacteria; phylum Bacteroidota; class Bacteroidia; order Flavobacteriales; family Flavobacteriaceae; genus Patiriisocius. The sequence continues at coordinate 4,343 of JALZVC010000149.1, read as the reverse complement.
GATTGATAGTGCGGTGGTTTCTGTACTAAACTCTACGGTGCCAATTATTTCCTTATTATTAGGTGTTTTTATTTTCAGTATTGGTTTTACTCGTAACCAATTAGTTGGAGTTATTGTTGGGCTTATAGGAAGCCTTTTGCTTATATGGAGTGGGGCAACGTTGCATCCTAATCAAAACTATTGGTATAGTATATTGGTTTTAATTGCTTCTTTCTGTTATGGGATGAATGTAAATATTATAAAGAGGCATTTGCAGGACATTTCTGCAACAGGTATTGCTGTGGGCAATTTTATGGTACTTATCATACCTGCATTTGTGATTTTAGGTTTTTCAGGATTTTTTGATCAAGAGATTATCGCAAATGATACCGTGATGACTTCATTAGGGTATCTGGCAATATTGGCTATTGTTGGTACGGGAGTGGCAAAAATAGTATTTAATAAACTTGTACAAATTAGCACTCCTGTTTTTGCAACATCAGTGACATATTTAATTCCTATAGTAGCTTTATTTTGGGGTTTACTAGACGGAGAAGTGTTTGGGTTATCTCAAATAGGTGCTGCCGGATTAATCATCTTTGGGGTGTATTTAGCAAATAGAAAATCAAAAAAAAAGACCACCTCGTAAAAGACGGTCTTGATTTATTTGTATTTCTACCTATCGTTACATTGCTCAGACAGGTGCTAAAAAATCTAAAATAATATTACTCGAAGTCTGCGTCTGTAACTCCTTCGTTCACCATTACTTTAGTTAGTGCAAACTTTAACTCTTGCGGCCCCATAGCCATAGAAACTCCGTGTGGTACTTTTACACCATTCACCGTTTTATAGTCACTATAGGTAGTTCCTACAGTCAGGCTTTGACCTCCTTGAGACATTGTCACACTAGATTTAATTTTTAGTCCAGTAGCAACATCGTAGTAGTTTTTCACATCTCCTGTAGCAAGTACATACGCATTTTTACCGTTAACAGCTTCTATCCCTTCTAGTGTAGCATCGCTCCCATTTAATTCTGGAAAAGGAGTAGCGCCTAGCATAGCTCGTTTATTTTGCTCTGGCGTATTATCTGTTTTTTGACCTCTGGCTAATGTATATCCTTCTGTTTTATTAAAAACAGTTTTCTGTAAAGCCTGTCCGCCCATAGATAATAGCATTAACGATTGATTTTTAGAGGTGTTTTTGCTTTCCATCTGTAGTTTCTGGCCTTGTATTTCTGCTTCACCAACAAAAGCTAGACTTTTTACTTTTGTTGCGGCATCTTTACCACCAATAGCTTTAATATAACTAGCCATTACAGTCTTAGCACTTACTCCATCTGGAATTGCTATTGTAGATGGTTTTTTTGTTGGGTTTGCATCTTTGTCAAAATACTTTACGGGTATTTTTTTGCCTTCCCAAGTTATATTTTCAACTCCTTCTAGAACATCTGTTGCTTTACCAACAAGTACAATACGAGATTGGTCAATCTTGAAATACTTGTTTGCAATACGCTGAATGTCATCTTGAGATACTGCGTTTATGTCAGCAATAAAGTTTTTGTAGAAGTCTACAGGTAGATCATTGGTTTTAATATTAATCGTTCTTCTTGCAACAACGGCTTTGTCTTCAGATTCTAAAATAAAACTACCTAAGAACTTTGCTTTTGCATTTTTAAGCGTTTCTGCGTCAACTTTAGTTGTTCTAATACGCTTCATTTCTTTTAAAGACTCAACAACTGCACTATCTGTAACTGCGTTACGTACTTTAGTTGTTGCCATAAATGTAGCATCAAAATCACGACTTGTTCTAACAGAAGAACGTGCTCCATAAGTGTAACCATTAGCTTCACGAAGATTCATGTTAAGGTAAGACCCAAAACCTCCACCAAATATGTAATTAGCAATTAAAGCTGCGTGATAATCTTTGTCTTTCATTTTTAATGGTACCATATTCATGATGGCTAGTTCTGTTTGTACTGCATTAGGTACATCTACAAAGTTAATCTCAGTCACTGCTACGTCACTTGTAGCAGGATATTTAGGCATTGTTGCTTCACCAGCTTCCCAGTCACCCATATACTTCTTTAAAAGCTTTTTTGCTTCTTTAGCTTTAATGTCTCCTGTAAATACCATATAACCCCTTGATGGCTTAAAACGGCTTTTATAAAAAGCCTCAACATCTGCTAACGTTACATTGTTTATAGTTTCTTCTGTTACAATCTCACCAGCTGCGTGATCTTTACCGTATGCTAATGCGCTACGCACATTACCAGCGATTGCCGCTGCACTGCTCTCGCCATTTTTGATGTTTTCAAGTAATTGTTCCTTTTCAAAATCAAGTTCTTCTTGGGTAAACTTTGGCATTAAAGCAGCTTCTGCAAAAAGAGAGAATACTTCTTCTTTGTATTTAGAAAGGCAAAAACCAAAACCTCCATTAGGGTTTACGTTTACTCTAGCTCCTAAAAAGTCTACTTGCTCAGAAAAATCATTTTTAGATGTTTTCATTGTCTCTTTACCCAATAATGCACCAGTAAGTGATTGCACTCCTGCTTTATCTCCTTCAAAAGCTGCTGGGTTATTTAGGTTTAAGCTAAAAGTTACAGACGGTAACTTTGTGTTGTTTACAACGAGAACGGTAAGTCCGTTTTTAAGTGTGAATTCTTCTGCATCACCTAGGTTTACTTCTGGAGTAGGACCAGAGGCTGGCATCTGTGTTCTGTCTATTTGTGCGGTTGCGGTAAGACCAGTAAGGACTAGCGCAAATGTGTATAAAATATATTTTTTCATCTGTGTAAAGTGTTTGATAAAGAGGAAGATGGTATGCCCAAAGTATTCATCTTCTTTCAGTTTTTAATAGGTTAAAGGGCATGTCATCTTATTTTTGAGAATCTGCTGGAGCTTCACCTGCAAGGTATTTAAGCTCTAAACGTTGGTTAGGATTTAGGTATTTTTTTGCAACACGCATGATGTCTTCACGAGTTATGCTGTTATACAGAACTAACTCGTTATTGATGTCTCCTGTTGCCCCACCTCTTAACATGTAAAAACTAGCAAGAGAAGCTGCAATACCTTCTACGCTAGAGTTTGCATTTACAAAACGTGTCTCAAATTGATTTTTAAGTTTCTGGTATTCTTTTTCTGAAATAAGCGAGTTTTGTAATTTGCTAATTTCTTCATCCATCATGATTCTAAGTTGGTCCCAATCTGGCTCTCCTTTAATCAAAGCACCCATAGTGTAGGTTCCGTAGTCTTGGTTAGATTGTGCAAAAGCAAGAACTTGTACGGCTACTTTTTCATCTTCTACCATACGCTTGTACATTCTAGAACTATTACCCCCAGTAAGTATTGTAGAGATATAGTCTAAAACATATGCATCCTTATCTACACTTTTAGGCGTAATATAAGAAAATACGAATGCAGGAATCTGTATGTTACTATCGTATTCTGTAGCATATCTTGTCTCTGTGATAGGAGCTTCTGTAATTACAGGACGTACATTTTCATTAGCTAGGTTAGGTATTGTGCTAAAGTAATCTGAAATCATTTTTTTTGCATTTGCCGCCTGAAAATCTCCAGTAACTACAAGTACCGCATTGTTTGGGTTGTAGTATGTGTCGTTAAATTGTTGAAATTCTTTTAACTCTGCAGCATCAAGATCATTCATAGACCCAATTACAGATCTACCGTAAGGATGCGTTTTAAAAAGGTGCTTATCAATACCGGTGCGATAAATAATTTTACCATAAGGAGCATTGTCAATACGCTGGCGCTTTTCTTCTTTTACCACTTCGTTTTGAGTGTCAACACCTATTTTTTCAATTACAGGGTTAAACATACGCTCGCTTTCCATCCATAAACCCATTTCAAGGTTGTTTGATGGGAAGGTCTCGTAGTAATAGGTGCGATCTTGAGAGGTGTTTGCGTTGTTACGCCCACCTGCAGCACTTACAATGTTAAACCACTCGCCACGCTCTATGTTAGGTGTTCCTTCAAAAAGCAGGTGTTCAAAAAAGTGTGCGAACCCTGAGCGACCTGTAATTTCGTCTTTTGCACCTATTTGGTACATTACACCTACAGTCACTACTGGGGCAGCATTTTCTTGGTGAAGGATAACATGTAACCCATTATCTAAGGTGTATTCTTCAAATTCCACCTTTTGTGCAGTTACACTAGCGATTAAGCCTAATGATAATGCTGCACTTAAAAGTACTTTTTTCATAAATTGTGTTTTAAATTGTAATTGTTAGTTGGTTTTACTTTAGAAATGTTACTGATTTCTACTACAAATATAATATTCAAAATGCTACAAGCCTACAATCGAGAAAGTTTAGCACTTCTTTAAGAGTTCTGAAGGTTAATTATGAC
>JALZVC010000148.1 GCA_023301205.1 Flavobacteriaceae bacterium | reverse complement strand
ATTTTCTGTTTTCTGAAATAGCGCAGCGACAATCACTAGCTTTTTTTGCGCAGTTTTTTTAAGTTGTTTAAGATATGCACCGTATACCGAAGCCGTATTTGCCACTTTATCTGCACTCTCTAACAAAGAAGCGAGCAACATAAAATACAGGTCTTGTGATAATTCACCTTCTTTATTCCACGCTTCGATTTGTATTCTGCAGGCGTCTATTTTTTTGCCGTTCTCTCCAGAAAAATATAATCGTCCTTCACTACCGCCTTCTGCGTATTGCTGAAATATGAACCCTTCAACACCAGCTATTTCATTTAAGACCTTGATATATTCTTCAAAAGCAACGGGGGTGTGGTTGCCTATATAATTTCGGTTTAAAATATAACTGTAGTACTCTACATCATTTGCAATGACTTGTTTTACTAGTGGCTTAAACGTTCTGCCTACAATACCCGTTCCTGCAAAAAGATCTGCAAAGGTTTTTGCAGAAAGATCAGCACCCACCACATCTTGCACGGTGCTGCTTATAAAAGAAGAGAGACTATTTTTACTACCTATGTAATTCATTGTTCTACCCAGATGATATCGCTGAGAGCTGTTTTATTATTTGCAAAAATAACCTTTTGTAATTGGTCTTCATGATAGCTGCTTACATAATTTTGTATTGCTTCTTTAATGAGCGAAAGTCTGGCTTTCAACTTCCAGTGGGCACCATTTTTATCGTGCACTATTACAAAGAGTCTATTTTTTAAATGGTAGCGCTGTTGGCTACTTTGATTCTCAAATAACCAGTGTAACAGTTCTTGGGTATTGTTTTTTGTGTAGTCCAAGTCGCGCCCAAACCCTCTAGGAAACACAGAAGTCTTATGGTCAAAAGGTTTGCCAAACAAATAAAAATCTTTTTCTCGGTCTTTGCTGTCTGCAACTGCTGTAACCCCTTCTATTTCTGTAAATATCTGCTCTACTGCCATAGCGCTCCAGAAGTTATACCAACGATTACTGGCATAATAAAAAAGTTCGTGCTTGTCTAAGTTATGCGTCTTGACCGTTTGTGCCATTTTTGGGATGAGGTCTTCCCAATTTTGAGTGGTATAGATATACGAAGTATATCCGTCCCAGAGGTTGTTTTGTTTTCTAAGCCACACATATTGATACGCCCAACGATGCTTGAGTTGTTCTTCTATATGTATGAGATCCAATTTTTTCATAACACTAACAGGAATACAGTAACTAAAACCAATAGCCACATCAATAACTCTTTAAACCAAAAGTCAAAAAGTTTTACGGGTCCTGCGCCTTCTTTTTTCTCTATAAAATTAGCAGCAATAATGGCCAATGGAAAGAAAGGAAAGAGGAGTTCTGCTCCTGTTTTTATACTACCAAAGATGGCAATAAAAATAGTAGCGATTAATGAAATGAGTATAAGCCAGGCACTAGATCTTTCTTTTTTAGGCAGTGCGGGGATTCTTATAAGGCGCACAATACCCATCCAAATGATAAAGGACACCAATAACGATGAGGTGACCAATAGACTTGTCGCGTTATAGGCGCTAAAATCTCGCGAGGTTGTAAATGAGATGTTATAAAACCAATCAAAACTATTATCGACTACAAAATGATAGGCCGTTTTTAGTATAAATATCCCTATAATCCCAACTATTGGTATTATTAAATACCGCACCTCAATAACGGTATGCCAGAGAATACCGAAATACAACACCCCAAAAAACAACCAACACCAAGGGTAAAACAGTCCAGCGATAGTGATATAAAATGAAGCGTCGAGAATTTTTTTCTCTATGTTTTTTCCAGACTTTAAAGAAAGAAAACGACGTGTGGCGAGCATTAAAAATAGTGTAGCCGCTATGATTTCTGGATGTTTGTAAATCACGGGCAGTTGTGCAATAAACAAGGTGAAAATGAGTATCCCAAAAGTGTTTTGACCAGTAAGCAGGTTCTTTCTAATCACAAAATCTAGGAGTAGCATTCCAAAAACGAATAGCAGTAAAAGGGATAATGCCGTTAAAATTTCCGAAGCACTCTGGAAGGGGATAACGCCCTTAAAAACAGCAATAAAAAACCCAAAAATCAATAGTGCACTTAAGAGCACATAATTAATTGGGTTAGATTTACCAAAAAAGCTTGTGAGCATACGAGGTTATTTTTCTACTTTTGTAAAATAAATTTAAAGATATGGCTTTAAGCGACGTTTTTTACGCAATACAAGATTTTAGTGAAACAGTATTACTAGCACCTTTTAATGGTCTGCGCTCCCTAGAGCTAGAGTCTTGGACTGCTGCAAATTTCATGAACTGGGTGTTTTTCTTTATTCTAATTGTAGCTTTCGTATACTGGATGAAGGAGCTTAAGACCTATAATGAAAACAACGAAGAAGACAGAAGCTCAACATCACACTCGTTTTTAGGAGATGATACATACGACACAGATTATTAGATCTTAAAGATCAAAACCAATATCGGTTCTATAAAACATCCTATCAAAAGTGATTTTCTCACAATTTTGGTAGGATTTTTTAATGGCATTTTTATAATTTTCATCTAGCGAAGTAACCGCAATCACACGCCCTCCGTTAGTAACTACGGCATCACTTTCTAGCTTAGTTCCTGCGTGAAAAACAATCGAGTCTGTTACGTTTGCTACGCCTGTAATTGCTTTTCCTTTATCGTAGGCTTCTGGATAGCCGCCAGACACTAACATCACCGTTGCGGCACTGCGCGTATCTATCTCAAGAGGCATCACATCTAGATGTTCCTCATAGGTAGCTTCTAGTAAATCTACGAGATCTGTTTTTATTCTAGGCAAAACGACTTCGGTCTCTGGGTCGCCCATACGTACATTGTACTCTATTACAAAAGGTTCATTATTTACAATGATAAGACCAATAAACACAAAGCCTTTGTAATCTATTTCTTCTTCCTTAAGGCCGTCTACTGTTGGTTTTATAATGCGTTCTTCTATCTTTTGCATTAAGACTTCATCTACAAAAGGAACCGGAGATACGGCGCCCATACCACCCGTATTTAATCCTTTGTCGCCTTCGCCTATGCGCTTATAATCTTTTGCAGTAGGCAGCACTTTATAATTTTTACCATCTGTAAGTACAAAAACACTGAGCTCAATACCGTCTAGAAATTCTTCGATTACCACGGTGGTACTTGCATCGCCAAACTTACCACTCAACATTGCTTCCAGTTCTTTTTTTGCTTCGGAAATATTATCTATAATTAACACGCCTTTTCCTGCGGCTAATCCGTCTGCTTTGAGCACGTATGGCGGTGAGAGTGTTTCTAAAAATTGTTTGCCCGCTTCCAGA
>JALZVC010000147.1 GCA_023301205.1 Flavobacteriaceae bacterium | reverse complement strand
TATAGTTCTGGGCGGGTCTCTAGCAAATTATGAATTGTTATTATTCAATCTTCTCACTATTAATATAGAAGTCCGCCTTAATCTCTAATGATTTTATATCACCCATATTCTCATAAGACTTCCATTCGGCATTAGGTTGCAGCCATTGGTCTTTTCCATTTATTACTGCAATAACAGGCATATCAAAAGCATCAACAATGTCTACATAGCGAAACTTAATTTCATTAAAAGAAGTTTGCTTGTATTCTAGCTTAGGTATCATTGTCGTGCGTAGGTATTGTTCCCAAAATTGGGTAAGATCAATCCCACTTTGTTCACTTAAGTATTCTTCAACTTGCTTTGATGTAACAATCTGGTGATAAAAATCTTTATTTAAACCACGTAAAATATCTCTCCACTTTTTATCGTCTTCCACAAGTTGGCGCAGGGTATGTAGGATATTTGCCCCTTTATAGTACATATCACTACTCCCTTCGTGATCCATACCGTAGGTTCCTATAATAGGGCGGTCGTTATTAATTATTCTTCTCGTACCTATCACATATTCACTAGCGGCTTCTTTACTAAAGTTGTAGTCCAAGTATAAATTCTCAGAATAGGCTGTAAACCCTTCGTGTATCCACATATCTGCTATATCGCTATTGGTAATACTGTTAGCAAACCACTCGTGACCTGCTTCGTGAATAATGATAAAGTCAAAGCGTAATCCCCAACCAGAACCAGATAGATCATTTCCTAAATAGCCGTTTTGGTAGCCATTTCCGTAGGTAACACTACTTTGGTGCTCCATTCCTAAATAAGGGGCCTCTACGAGCTTAAAACTATCTTCATAAAATGGATAGGGACCAAACCAGTACTCAAAAGCGTTAAGCATCATCGGTACTTGTTTAAATTGCTCTTTTGCTTTTTCTAAATTAGAAGATAGTACGTAGTAATCTACATCTAACATTCCGTTAAGTCCTTCGTGCTTATACCCAAAATGTACATAGTCACCCACATTCACGTTTACTCCGTAATTATTTATAGGTTGTGTAACTTGCCAATTATATGTCTTGGTATCTTCATTATCTACTTCGGAAATGAGCCTGCCATTACCCACACCCATAAGATTAGCAGGTGTTGTGATTGCGAGATTTACGCCCGTATCTGGTTCGTCTGAAGGATGATCCTTACACGGCCACCAAACGCTTGCGCCAATACCTTGATTTGCAGAAGCAATAAAATCGGTACCGTTTTCATCTTTTTTCCAGGTAAGACCACCGTCCCAAGGTGCGTTTGCAGCCTCGATAGGAGTACCAGAAAATGTAACGGTAATTTGGTTTTCAGCGCCTTTTTGCTGTTTCTCTTTTAGTTTTACAAAATAGAAGTTATCCTCTTTAATTTTGTATTTCAGTTTTTTACCGTTCTGTGTAATCTTGTCAACCTTCATAGGTGCTTGCAGATCTATCTGCATCACGCTGTTAGCGTCAAGCACGGTATAGGTAATCACATTGGTTCCTTCAATAGATTTTGACTCAGGAAATACCTCTACAGATAAATCATAATGCTGCACGTCAAACCAGGAGCGTTCATCGTTAATTGATCCTCTTAGTTTGTCTGCTTTTGTGAAGTCTTCTTGGGCAACTATTTGAATGGAGCTCAAAATAAGTAAGCTTAAGGCTACAATCCCTTTTAATTCATTTTTAAAAGGAACTTGGAATTTCTGAAGTGGATTTATTTTTTTCAAGTGATATTATTTATAAATTTTAATTTATTTAGCTTTAAAATCAGGTTTGTTTAAGATGTATCTTATTCAAGTTCGCTATGCATTATCTAAAAACCGCATTAGGAAAAGCAACAACGCTTTCGTGACCATCTGCACTCACAGCTACGATCCCAAAGAAATAGTTGTCAATGACTATGCCATCTAGCGTAAATTCGTTTACATCACCAACATATCGACTATGGTCCCAAGTTGGACTTGTGGTATCTCTCCAGTAAATTTTATAACCAACAGCATTTTTACTTTTAGACCATTTAAACTTTGCCGATGGCTCTACAATACCACCTATAGAAATCGCTGCGGGTGGGGCAGGAGCCCAAGCCAAACTTGCCATAGTAATCGCGTTAACGGCTGTTAACTTTTTTGCGTAGTCAAAATTAACAAACTTTAATTTATCACCATACTCAATACCATTTTCTGTCCGGATATCTTGATGTTGTTGCGTGTAGTTTTCATGCGCTTCCATAATACGTATTCCGGCATAGCCTAAATCATTAAATGGACGATGGTGACCACCACGACCAAAGCGGTCTAAACGATAAATCATCATTGGGTTCATCTCTGGCATATAGGTTTTAGTTGTTTTATGCACGTAGCGCGCTAATTGACGTGAAATACCATCAACCTCACCACCATAAAATCTTCTGGCGTTTCGTTGTCTTTCCGTTTCATTTGAAGGAACAGGCTCGCTAAAGATTCTAAAATCTACATTGCTTATCACGCCATCGACCCCTTTAATATTTCCGATCATATCATTATTTAAAACCCCAATGATATCCCAACCTTGTTGTTTAGCATAGGCTGCAAAACCAGCACCACCAAACAATCCTTGTTCTTCACCACTTAAACCTAAATACACAATGTTAGCATCAAATTGATACTTAGATAAAACTCTGGCAGCTTCTATAGCACCTGCCATACCACTGGCATTATCGTTAGCTCCTGGCGCATCTTTTGTGTAATTACCACCATCACTGTTGCGAGAATCGATATCTCCGCTCATAATGATGTAGCGATTAGAATTTGTTTTACTTTTTTGTATAGCAACAACGTTTACTACCCAAGTATCCATAGGGACGCGGGCATTTCCTTCTGCAAGTACAAGATCTTTTTGATAAGACACAGCAAGACAGCCCTTGCAACTAGAAGAAATTTTATCAAATTCTGCTTTTATCCATCTTCTAGCGGCACCTATCCCGCGAGTGTTGCTAATAGTATCACTAAATGTGTTTCTTGTACCAAAATTTGCCAGCGTAGTAATATCACTTTTTATACGATCTGCAGAGATGTCGTTGATAATATCATAGATTCTGCTATCCGTTTGAGCAGAACAAAATAAAGACGAAACTAAGGTAAATAGAATAAGACTAAAATACTTCATACTTAGATTTTTTATAAAATTACGCAAAATGGATAGGGTATGTTACTATTAATCTGGAAGAAAAGTAACTTTAACAATTTCGTTGTTTTCTATTTCATAGATGGCAACGGCATTAATAGTTTTTCCGTTAATCAAGACCTCTTCTTGATCTACCACGATGTTCCCATTTACAAGTCTGTTTTTTATGTTGCAATAAAGGTCTGGTGTGTTTGCAAAAAAAGATTTATATCCTTTTATGAGTGCTTCTTTTCCAGTGAGTAATAAGGTATCGGGATAATTTATTGCAATCACATTTTTGCCATAAGGCTTTACAAAGGCAGCTATGTCTCGCGCATTATACCCTTTAATTTGTTCCTCTGCTAATGAAGCAGCATTATTTGCAGGTTTGCTCGGTAAGAAAATCATTTCGGCAATTAGTCCATCTCTTGTTTTATAGAGCGTAATTTGATTTTTACTTTTACCGTCTTGGTTTACAAATTCGTTATCAATCACCCATTCGTTATGCACTATTCTATCATTTACAGAAACCTTGACATCCTTAACCTTATTAAAAAAGGATTGATAGCTTTCCATTAGAGCATTGCGGCCTACAGAAATCGTATCTGCAGGAAAACGTTTCACTACAACATCTTCTGTAAATGCATTGCCAAAATCTTCTAATCGACGTTCATTAAAAGGAGCAATATGTTCATCTACAATAGCTTCGGGAGATTTTTCAAAGACTTCGGGGATGCCTACTAAAGCGAGTTTCTTTCTATCAGGACTTAGTGTTATCCTGCTTATTTCTGAAATATTCTCGTTTGAAAGATCAGCTACTTCTTCCCACTTAGCGTTTCCGAAGAGATCATATCTATAGAGTTTGCTGCCACTGCCAATTAATAAATCACTGCTAGAAAGCCAGCAATGGTCTTCTATACCAATAGGTAAATCGCACACATAATAACTTTCGTTATCACCGCCGATGTTTATAATATAGACCTCGTGAACTCCATCTTCATTAATCGCTGTATAACTTACATTTTCTGTCTGTGGGACTTTATGGATAGACCTACCAGAGTTGTTTGTAATTTCTTCTACTTTTCCGGTGCTAAGATTAGCTTTTATGAGATTTAGATCGCCTTGTTGAATGATAGTAGCTACGATATTATCGTCATCGTGAAAAGTAAAATAGGCTACCTTATAATCTGCTATAAGTTCTTGATTCGCCCCCGTTCCATTTAAGCTATAGTCATATTTATAAAGCCGTTGTAGTCCATCTGGATCTAAACGTACTGCAGCAATTTTATCTTTAGTTGGAAATTTTTGAGGGGAGTATTCTCCTCCTTTAGTTGTTACATTTACTTTTTGTGTAGCACCTGATAACAGATTATACTGCATTATCTCTGTTTGTTTATTTTCTGTTCCTGCAAATAATAATTTATCAGTATCCAAGAATGACGGCTGACTATCATATCCTTTGTTCTGCGAAATATTTATCGCGTTTTTAAAGGTGACCGTGTCTGTTTGAATATTTGCGTCTAACAGGAAAATCTCCGTTTCTTGTTGCGCAAAGGCAAAAGCAGAAAAGCAAAGAATAGTGAGTATAACTAAGTGTTTCATGGATCGAAAGATAAAAGTATTTCTTAAAATATGTATCAAACATATTGCCAAGCCTAATTTATCATTAATTTTGTAGTTGTAAGCAAATAATGCTGCTTTTTTTATTCGATGGTGCAGCATCAATGTATTACTTAGATCACAAATGCGCATAAAGGCAAGCATATAATTGAATTTAATAATTAACACAGATTATGTTTAAAAATATTTTTGGGGCAAAGAAGATAACAATGACTAATGAAGAGGTCGAGAAAGAAATGAAAGTGGAGGATGGTCAAAAATTTGGCGTTTCAGAAGAAATGCTTTTGTTTGGTGGTTTTCAAGAATTAAATGAATATTTTTTCTTTGAAGGTTTGTTTTTAAGTACTAAGAGCTTTAAAAGTAAAGTAGGGGCTACCATCACCTTTAGTGGAAAACAAGGAACATTTTCATTGCCTTCTGCTATTCAAGAATTTGAATGTGACTATGCAAAACCATTACAGCGTCACGTGACTCAAATTAGTTTTGATGTAACTAAAGCACAAATTAAAAGACTACAATCGGGTGCTTACGACACTATTGATTTTCACGTAAAAAACAAGCATTTCTTTCTCGATAAGAAGTAATAAGATTCAATAAAAAAGAGGCTACCGTTATCGATAGCCTCTTTTTATTGCATTATCTGCCTGTATTAAAAACAATACTTCCCTTCTGCAGAAACCTTCTCTGCAATAGTATTACGCATATCTCCTATATTAGGCATGTTTTGGTATTTAGTATATCGCTTTAAGCCCATCAACATCATACGTTGCTCATCACCTTCAGCAAACGAAATAATAGCCTCCTTCGCTTTTACAGAAATAATATCAACGGCGTGATATAAGTATAATCTTGACATCGCAATCTGTACTTCTTGCTCAGCCTCACTAGTGCGCTTTGTATTTTTCTCTGTACGTAAAATGGTGCTTTCTGCCATATAGATTTCTATAAGGATATCTGCAGCAGCCATTAAGGTTTGCTGGTGTTCCTCTAGCTTATCTCCATATTTTTGAGCCGCACTTCCAGCTACCATTAAGAATAATTTTTTAAGTTTCTTAACCATATCCTTTTCTTCAGCAAAAAGTTCGCTAAAGTCTGGCGTTTCAAAAGAAGGAATAGAAGTAAGTTCTGCAGCAACTGCTTGCGCAGGGCCTAATAAATCTACGTGACCTTTCATTGCTTTCTTAACAAGCATTCCTACCGCTAACATTCGGTTAATCTCGTTTGTACCTTCGTAGATACGCGCAATACGAGCATCTCTCCAAGCAGCTTCCATAGGAGTATCTTCACTAAAGCCCATTCCTCCAAAAATCTGGATTCCTTCATCTGCACAGTTCTGTATGTCTTCTGAAACAGCTACTTTTAGGATAGAACACTCTATTGCATATTCTTCAACCCCTTTTAATTCTGCTTCTTGGTGTGTGTTTCCTGCGGCAATACGCATATTAATACGATCTTCAATATTTTTTGCAGCTCTGTACGTAGCACTTTCACCTGCATAAGCGGATGTTGCCATTTCAGCTAGTTTCAATTTTATCGCTCCAAAACTCGCTATAGGCGTTTTAAACTGGATACGTTCATTTGCATACGTTACAGCTCCAGAAATCACACGACGTTGCGAATCTAAACAAGCAGCGGCCAATTTAATACGACCTACGTTTAGTGCATTCATTGCTATTTTAAATCCTTCACCACGACCTGCAAGCATATTATCTACAGAAACCTTTGTGTCACTAAAGAATACTTGACGTGTAGAAGAAGCTCTAATACCAAGTTTATGCTCTTCTTCACCCATAGAAATACCATTACTTGGATCGTTTTCTACAATAAAACCAGTAATGTTTTTATCATCTTCTATACGTGCAAATACAATCATTACATTACAAAAACCTGCGTTTGAAATCCACATTTTCTGACCACTAATCAAATAATGTTTTCCATCATCAGATAATACTGCTTTCGTTTTCCCGCTATTGGCATCACTACCTGCACCTGGTTCTGTTAAGCAATAAGCACCAAACCACTCGCCACTAGCCAATTTAGGGACATACTTTTGTTTTTGTTCTTCATTTCCGTAAAGAGTAATTGGCATGGTACCAATTCCTGTATGCGCACCAAAGGCAGTAGAGAAGGAGCCGGTTCCACTTGAAATATAATCACAAGTTAATACGGTAGAGACAAAGCCCATACCTAATCCGCCTAAGTCTTCTGGCACGGCAACACTTAAAAATCCAAGAGCACCAGCTTTACGCATCACTTCTTCAGTAAGTGCATAATCTTTAGCCTCAAAGCGATCTCTGTGCGCTACAATTTCGCGGTCATTAAATTCCATCACCGCATCTTTCATCATTTGTTGCTCTTCACTAAAATCTTCTGGTGTGAAGATGTCTTCGCAAGTCGTTTCTTTTACTAAAAATTGTCCTCCGCGAAGGATGTCTTTTGTTTCTTTTGTTCCCATATTCCTCTCCCTAACCCTCTCCGAAGGAGAGGGGATTTATTAGGCTATTTATTTAATTAACGTCAAATTTATTTTTCACTTCGTTTTTATTCCCTCCCCTTTGGGGAGGCTAGGTGGGGACCCTATTTCAAAAACTCAAACACCCCTGCAGCTCCTTGTCCTGTTCCTACACACATGGTAACTAAACCGTGTTGGCCTTGCATATTCCGTTTTCTCATTTCGTCAAATAGCTGCACCGAAAGCTTAGCTCCTGTACATCCTAGTGGGTGACCTAAAGCAATCGCTCCACCATTTACATTAGTTATATCTGTGTTTAGTCCTAATTCTCTAATTACGGCTACCGATTGTGAGGCAAATGCTTCGTTTAATTCAATCAGTTTTATATCATTGAGTGTTAATCCTCCTTGCTTTAATGCTTTTGGCACTGCGGCTACAGGACCTATTCCCATAATACGCGGCTCAACACCCATTGCTGCATAACTTACCATTCTTGCAATTGGTTCTAGATTTAATTCTTTTACCATATCCTCACTCATTACCATCACAAAGGCAGCACCATCACTTGTTTGTGATGAGTTACCCGCAGTTACACTACCATTTGCCGCAAATACCGGACGTAATCTTGCTAATGCTTCTACAGAGGTTCCTTTACGCGGTCCTTCGTCTTTGGTTACGGTATATTTTTTAGTTTCTTTTTTGCCTGCTCCATTTAAGAAGGTTTCCTCAACTTCAATAGGTACTATTTGATCTTGAAAACGATCACTATCTAAAGCCGCTAAGGCTTTCATATGGCTATTATAAGAAAAGGCATCTTGATCTTCACGAGATACTTTAAATTGATCTGCAACGGCTTCTGCGGTATTTCCCATACCCCAGTAATAATCTTCGTGGCCTGCGTTGACAACATCGTAGTTTAATTCTGGTTTAAAACCTGTCATAGGTACACTAGACATAGACTCTGCACCACCAGCAAGAATACACTCTGCCATTCCGCTTTGTATTTTTGCTACGGCCATACCTATTGTTTCTAGTCCAGAAGAACAGAAACGGTTTACCGTTACCCCAGGAACACTAACAATGTCTAATCCCATTAGCGAGATTAATCGCGCCATATTTAGTCCTTGAGATCCTTCTGGCATTGCATTACCAACGATTACATCGTCTATTCTTTTTGGATCTAGATTAGGCAGTTCTTTCATCATATACTTGATGGTGTCTGCTGCTAACTCATCTGTTCGCTTAAATCTGAAAACACCTTTATTGGCTTTCCCGACTGCGGTTCTGTAGGCTTTTACTATATATGCTGTTTTCATAATCCTCTCCCTAGCCCTCTCCTAAGGAGAGGGGACTTTACTGGGCTGTATATTAAATTATTGTCATTATTATGTTTATTCTACTATGTAATACCTCCCCTTTGGGGAGGCTAGGAGGGGATTTAGTTACGCAAAGGTTTGCCTTTCTGTATCATATGCTGTAACCTCTCTAACGTTTTACGTTCTCCGGTTAAACTTAAGAATGCTTCTCGCTCTAAGTCTAATAGGTATTGCTCGCTTACTAATTGAGGTTCACTTAAATCTCCACCTGCCATAACGTAAGCAAGTTTGTTGGCTATTTTTTGATCGTGCTCGCTTATGTATCTACTGGCATTCATTGAATCCGTTCCTACTAAGAACATACCTAGTGCTTGCTTTCCTAATACTCTAACATCGTTTCTTGGTACAGGCTTGGTGTAGCCCATATCAGCCATTTGTCTTGCTACTGCTTTTGCGGTTGCAATCTGGCGTGCTGTGTTTACCACAACAATATCTTTTCCTGGCTTTAAAATGTCAAGGTCATATGCCTCGTGAGCAGACTTAGATACTTTTGCCATACCAATGGTTAAGAAATGCTCTTGCAATACATTAAGCTCCACATCTCCTTTCTGGAACATGTCACTCGCACGTAATGCCATTTCTTTAGATCCACCACCACCTGGAATAACACCAACTCCAAATTCTACCAAACCTATATAACTCTCTGCTGCGGCTACTACGCGATCTGCGTGCAATGTTAATTCACAACCACCACCTAAGGTCATCCCGTGAGGTGCCATTACGGTTGGGATAGAAGAGTAACGCAAACGCATTACCGTATCTTGAAAATACTTTACAGCAGCATTTAACTCATCGTATTCTTGCTCTGCAGCCATCATAAAAATCATCCCTATGTTTGCTCCTACAGAGAAGTTAGCGCCTTGATTTCCTATAACTATGCCATCATAGCTTTTCTCTGCCATATCAATTGCTGTATTTATACCAGCAAGAACGTCGCCACCAATAGTATTCATTTTACTACGGAATTCTACATTTAAGATACCATCGCCAAGATCTTGCACCGAAACACCACTGTTGCTAAAGATTTCTGTTGTTTTTCTAATATTATCAATAATGATAAATGCATCTTGCCCAGGAACTTTTACTTGTTTTTTCTGCGAAATGTCATAATAGAAAGTAGCCCCGTCTTTTACAGAATAGAACGATTTTATACCTCCTGCAATCATATCATTAACCCAAGCAGCTGGCTCGTGACCTTCTGCTTTCATCATTTCGATACCTTTTTCGAGGCCTATTGCATCCCAAATCTGGAATGGCCCGTGTTGCCAGCCAAAACCTGCTTTCATTGCATCATCAATCTTGTACAACTCGTCAGATATTTCTGGAATACGTTTGGTTACATATGCAAATAATGCAGCAAATGACTTGCGGTAAAACTCGCCTGCTTTGTCTTTACCTTTTACTAAAATAGGGAAGCGGTCTGCTACATTATCAACGGTCTTTGTTAATGCTAGCGTGGCGAACTTCGCTTTTTTAGCTGCGCTGTATTCTAAAGTGTCTAAGTGGAGACTTAATATTTCTGAAGAACCATCAGCCTTTCTTTCTTTTTTATAGAACCCTTGTCCTGTTTTACTACCTAGCCATTTGTTCTCCATCATTGTGTTGATGAAGTCTGGTAATATAAATAAGTCTTTCTGTTCATCTTTAGGACAGTTTTCACGAATACCGTTAGCAACGTG
>JALZVC010000146.1 GCA_023301205.1 Flavobacteriaceae bacterium | reverse complement strand
TATTTTTTAGACCATCGCGAGAACAGAAGACGTGTAGGATGTTTAAGTAAGGGAAAAACAATGCTAGATGTGTTTAGTTATGCTGGTGGATTTTCAATTCATGCTTTAGCAAAAGGAGCAACAGAAGTAACAAGCCTTGATATAAGCGCGCAAGCTCTAGAAGTTGCCAAAGAGAATGGAAAACTAAATAAGCATAAGGCTAAACATTTTACTATAGTGGGTGATGCTTTTTTAGAATTAGAAGCCTTAATTAAAGAATGTAAACAGTACGACGTCGTGGTAATTGATCCACCTAGTTTTGCAAAAAATAAAAGGGAAATAGCAGTGGCAAAAAAGAAATATGCCCAGTTGGCTCGTATAGGAGCTCAATTAGTGGCTAAAAATGGATTGTTAGTGTTAGCCTCTTGTAGTTCCAGGATTACGGCAGATGAATTTTTCCAGATTAATGCAGAGACTTTAAAAGCGTCGGGGAAACCCTTTGATTTTTTTGATAAAACGTTTCACGATATAGATCATCCTATTGGTTTTCCAGAGGGCGCTTACTTAAAGTGTGGCTACTATAGATCCTATTAAAAATAAAGCCACTAAAATCATAAGATTTTAGTGGCTTCTCTATTTGTTATTTGAAGTTTAATGATGCGCCTGCATCTTATCTTTCTTTTTCTGTGCTTGTACTCCAACCTCATTAACCGCTTTTGCTATAGAAGCCTCAAACGATGTGCTATGATCTGAAGAGAACAATGTAGCTCCAGGTACGTTTAGTCTAATCTCTACAGTCTTCCCGTCATCTGCGCCTTTTGTGTTCTCATTTTTGAAATACACATCTGCTGCCACAATAAAATCATACTTGTTTTCTAGCTTATCAAGTTTCTCTATTGCTAATGCCTCTAATCGTTTACTTGCCGCTACGTCCTTATATTCAAAGTTGATATTCATAATACTATAATTTAAAATTCGTATTTAAAGATACGATTCTATTTACTGACATCAAAAAAAAAATAAAAGCTTTAAGAAAACTATAGCATTTAATTAAAGTGTTGTTTTTTTACTTCGGAAACGTGCTTGTTTTGCTAGCTAGCTATATAAATACGTAAGTAATTATCAATGAGCGTAGAAGGACCAATGAACTATTTAATTACTAAGAATCTAGTATCTTTAGCACTTAATCTTGTTATTTTATGTCGTTACTGCAACTGCTATTAATTTTACAATCGCCCTCTGCAACTCCAAATCCTGGAGACAACAATTCTTTAGATTTATCAAACCCTTTTGATATTGTCGTTTATATAATTGCTCCTATTGCGATATTGATATTTTATATCCTTTATCTTAAACAAAAAAAGAAGGGTGATAATTCTTGACATCACAGACTTTTATAAGGGCTGTACTAAAGCAATTCAAATTTTACTCAAACTGTAAGATACTGTCAAAGATGATTGCATCAGATATGGTACTGTCTTTAAATTTACTTTGGTAGTTAATGCCCCAGTCTGTTCTGTCTATTTTAAATTTTGTTTCTAGGGTTCTCTTTTTATCATTCACCATAGCCATAATCATTATAGATTTTGTTACTCCCTTTATAGTGAGATCACCTTCTAGCCGATGCTCATTAGTAGTACTGTAGTACGTCACCTTTGTGAGTTCTAAATGCGCTTCCGGATACTTGATGACATCAAAGAAATCACTGTTTTTCAAGTGTTCTACTGGGCCGTTGTTATTATCTATGGTATGTTTAGGTGTAGTAATCGTAGTCATGTCTATAGTAAAAGAGCCACCAGTTATTTGTCCATCTGTAGTATACAGCCTCCCTTTTTTTAATGCTACCGTGCCGTTATATTCTGTAATTTGAAATGCATAAGACCCATTCCAGTTCAAAACACTTTGAAATGGGTTTAATAAATAGGTTCGCTCTTCAATGTTTGGATTAACTTTTTCTTGTGCTTTGACAAAAAATGAAAAGTTGAATAGGATGAAAAGAATTAGGATAGTATTTTTCATAACATTTTGTTTTTAAATTAGTAATGGTTCAAAACTAATATCTGGTGTAGCCTAAAAGTGTCAAAAGAATGTAAAAGAAGTGTCAAGCCTTGTGAAAAGTCACCAAATTCTCTGTTCTTTGTAGCGTCTATGAATAAACAGCAACAGTATCACGTGTATGTAATTTCAGTAATTATGCTATTGTTAAGTTTTTCGTGTACTCCAAAAGATCAGGAAGGCAATCTAGCGGTTAGAACAAAAGTTGTTTTAAGAGCTGTGGGTAATGACCTTTTATTATCACAAAATGACACGACATCATTAGTGCTCCCAGTAAAGCAGATTTCAGAAAACAAGTATTTACTGTCATTTGAAAATTCCTTTTTATTTGACCCCGCAGCTTTGTATGCTGCTATGGATCTACATAGTACTAAAGCAGCGCTACCATCTCATTACAACGTAGAAGTTTTGCGCTGTAGTGACGGTGAGGTAGGCTATAGTTATTTATTAACCGGTGATGCAGATCGTGATATCATATCTTGTGAAGGAAGAATATTGCCAGAAAATTGTTATACCATACAGTTTACGTATCTCGAAGAAGTAGCCGCTATGACAACTAAAAGAAGCCTTTTGTTTTATGTACTGGTGTTTTTAGTGCTCGCATTTCTAGTTATTGTTTTCTACAGCAAGTACCACGCGCATCGCGTAGAAATAAAAGAACAAAATGCAACCATTATAGGTAGTTATTATTTCTATCCGGATCAAAACAAGCTGGTGCGTGCTGCCACAGAAATAGCATTATCTAAGAAAGAATGTGAGCTGCTAGTTATTTTAGCGACTAATGTCAATCAAATAGTTAAAAGAGAAACGCTAGAAAAAGAGGTTTGGGAAGACCAAGGTGTAGTTGTAGGAAGGAGTTTAGATACCTATATTTCTAAACTTCGGAAAAAGTTAAACAACGATAATTCTTTAAAGATAACAAACATTCACGGAGTAGGATATAAGCTAGAGATTAATGAATAAAGGCGACAAAAAGGTCTTTTTTGGTTAAATATCCAATAAAATCAAAGTAATTGGCATTGATAATTGCTTTTATCGTGCGAATGCGGTATCTTGGGGGCAAAATAATTTTTAAAAGCATTAATGGCAAAATCACAACAAACTTTTAGTAAAAACGAAAAGGAAAAGAAGCGTTTAAAAAAGCGTGAAGACAAAAAGAAGAAAATGGATGCTCGCAAAGCAGAAAAGGAAGCAAGTGGAAGTAGCGGGATAGAATTTGCCTATGTAGACCACATGGGTAATTTAGTTGACACTCCTCCAGATCCAGACCTAAAAGTGGAAATAGAGGCTGAAGATATTATTCTTGGTATTCCAAAAACACCAGAAGGTGAAAGAGAATCATTTGATCCAGTGAGAACAGGAACAGTGGATTTCTACGATTCTTCTAAAGGATTTGGATTTATCATCGATGGGATTGATAAACAAAAATACTTTTGCCACGTGAGTGGTCTTAAAGACGATATTACAGAAGGTAATTTAGTCTCTTTTGAGCTTGAAAAAGGACAAAGAGGTATGAATGCTGTAAAAGTGACATTGGTTAAATAATAGTATTTTTCCTAATTACCAACAAGACACGAAGTACGAGTTGTTTTTAAACACTTCGTATTTCGTGTTTTTTTTGTTTGAATTACATTTTCTAATGTGTTATTGCAGAAAATGTTACCGTTAAGTAGTTAATTAAAATTGTATTAATATACTGGTGTATTACTAGTAAAAGAAGCCCTGCTAAGGACATCTAGAACATATATCGCTACTGTTATAGATGCTTTTTGGGTTAATAAAAGACAGTTTTGACAAGCGTATTAGTGGCAACTACCTAATTATGTGACAGATAAAAATTTGATTAAAACGTATTATTATCAAAAAAAATAAAAAAAACAGCCATTTTCTAATTTATTGGCATCATCTTTGCGTATCAACTATTATTAATAATTAAATTACATTACAATGAGTAAAGGAACAGTTAAATTTTTCAACGACACAAAAGGTTTCGGTTTTATCACTGAAGAAGGAGTTGAGAAAGATCATTTCGTACACGTATCAGGATTAATCGATGAGATTAGAGAAGGTGACGAAGTAACATTTGACCTACAAGAAGGAAACAAAGGAATGAACGCAGTAAACGTAAAAGTCGTTTAATATTGCATCCCAATATTTTCAAAGCAAGCCCATCCTTAAGGATGGGCTTTTTTTATTCCTCTTAAATAATTTTATATCCATTAAAAAGGGCTAATTTCGCGCCCTTATTAATGCATTGATTATGAAAAGAATAAACGAGTACAAAAAATTATTTGGAGTAGAAGGACCGCTAGATCTTAAAACCCTAAAGAAGAGTTACCGTAACTTGGTAAAAGAGTGGCATCCAGATAAATTTCAGGATGGCGATGCTAAGCAAGAAGAAGCAGAAATCCAGAGCAGAAGGATTATTGATGGCTACCACTTTTTAGTAAGTATGGCGCCAGAAACAAAAGAAAAGAACCTTCCAGAGTATACAGAGACGATCACAAATTCGGCTATCGCCGATTATCAGCATAAAGGTTTGTTGCTAGAAATTACCTTTACAGATGGAACGACTTATGAGTACTTTGGTATCACTAAAGCCGTTTATCTTAAGCTACATAACGCAGGTAACTTAAACCGTTACGCTAAGCGAAATATCTATCCTAAATTTACATACCGTAAATCTAAAAGGATTTTACAAGAAGCTTAAGACGCTCTTCACAACTGCTAAATAGCAATTGTGACCGCTCCCGAAGGAGAAGTGAGAAAATAGAATAAATTTATTTATGGCAAACAAATTTAAAGACTTAGGCGTTGATCATTTATTAGTAAAGGCATTAAAAGCATTAGATATTTCTGTTCCTACAGATATTCAATCTAAGGTGATTCCTTTGATGTTAAACCAAAAAGAAGATGTAGTTGGTGTTGCTAAAACGGGAACTGGGAAGACCGCTGCTTTCGGTTTGCCATTATTACAGCAAATAGACACTACAAATAACGATATACAAGCTATCGTTCTAGCACCTACAAGGGAGTTAGGACAACAGATTTATAAAAATTTAAGCGAATTTGCGGCAAATATACCTGCAATTTCTATTACCTCAACGTGTGGGGGTATCCCTATAAAGCCTCAAATAGAGCGTCTTAAAGTACCAACGCACATTGTAGTAGCTACTCCAGGACGTTTAATTGATTTAATGGAAAGAAAGGCTGTTGCGATAAGTAACGCATCATACCTTGTCTTAGATGAGGCAGATGAGATGGTAACGATTCTCAAAGAAGGACTTGATACTATTGTAGCAGGATTACCTAAAAAGCGTAGAACCTTCTTATTTACTGCAACACTTTCTGGAGAGATAAAGCAGTTGGTGCAGAATTACCTAGCAAAAAAAGTAGTACATATCGAAGTAGATATGAAAACGTTAGGACATCAAGGTATTGATCATCAATATGTGGTGGTACAACCAGAAGAGAAGCTTAACGTGTTAATGCATTTTTTAAGTTCTAAAGAGGGGCAACGAGGAATCATATTTTGTAAAACTAAAGCGGCAGTAAATAAGTTAGCTAAAAATCTAGCCATTAATAAATTTTCTTCGGGTGCTTTGCACGGGAGTTTGTCACAGCCTATACGTGATCGTATAATGGACCAGTTTAGAGCAGGGCATATCAATATACTAATAGCAACAGATCTTGCAGCACGTGGTATAGATGTAAAAGAAATTGAATATGTAGTACAATACCATTTGCCAGATACATTTGACGCCTACGTGCATAGAAGTGGGCGTACGGCTAGAGCAGGAGCAAAGGGGCTTTCTTTAAGCGTTATACAGCAAGAAGAAGTGGCAGATATGCCAGATCTTGAAGATGAATTAGGGATTGCTTTTTCTGAAATGCCAAAAGCTGATGCTTTATCTATTGAAGAGAATAACACAAAGTTGTGGGCAAAGCAAATTTTCAAAACAAAACCAAGCCAGTACATTTCTGAAGAATTGAAGACTTCAGTAAAAACTATTTTTCATCACTTAACAAAGGATGAATTGATTGAGAAATTAATGGCACACCATATAGGACAGACCAAAACGACTGCTCCAAAAGAAGATGGTGACAGAAAGAGAAAGAAACGATAGTTGATTGGCAGTTTTCAGTGGCAGTAGCAGTGACTAAAACAATTGGTTTGCTTATATCTTAATTATATAAGGACAATTTATAATCTTAATAAAATTTCCGAAGTCTAAAAAAGTCTCTTTAAATTAATCGCTATCTTTGAGTAAA
>JALZVC010000145.1 GCA_023301205.1 Flavobacteriaceae bacterium | reverse complement strand
GATATGGTAGAGAGCATCGCAAAAATCCCTGATGTAATTAAACGCGAAGTATACATTCAAGAATGTGCTCGCATTATGAGTATTAGTGAAGATGTGCTATTTAATACTTTAGCTCAAATTTTACAAAAAGATAAGCGAAACGCTGACCGAAACAAACCAAACGACCCACAGCCTTTTGAGATAGTAGCATCTGTAAATGAACCTACTAAAAAGGTAGATGTGCTCTGGGAATTAGAGCGTAAAATAATCGAGTTATTACTATTATATGGAGAAGAGGAACAGGAGTTTGAAGATTTACTCTTAGAGTCTGATGAAGAAGGTAAGATTTCTTTACAACCAGAAATGGTAACTTCAAAAGTGTTTGAGAAGATCTTTTTAGACCTACAGGATGATGAGGTCGAGTTTGCTAATAAAGAGTTTAAAGAGGTTTATTACGATATTATCGAATATCTCAATCAAAAACAAGAAGTGCAACTTACTTCATTTTTAAATCAATTAGAACCCGAAAAGTCCACTGCGATTTCTTCAATATTGATGGAAGATGAGAAGTATGTTTTACACGATTGGGAACGAAAAGAAATATACGTAAAGAAAAAAGAGCAAGGTATTTCTCAATTGGTTAGCGAAACAATCTTAAACCTAAGGCGTTACTTAATATCTCAAAAAATAACAGCACTCTCTAAGCAAGTAAAGGAAAGTGCAAATGACAACACATCCGAGTTTATGCAATCCATTATGGATTACCAAGGATTGAAATACGTGCTTACAGAAAAATTAAGGAGGGTATTGTAATAAAGTGACTACCTAAACTGAAACATTCTAGATTGGTGTATCAAATCAGCTAGGTTGTCTACTTTTAGTTTTTTAAGTAAACGTGTTTTATACGTGCTTACCGTTTTCTCATTAATATCAAGTGCATTAGCAATATCCTTATTGCGCTTACCGCTAGATAATAAGTTGAGTACTTCTATCTCACGAGAAGATAATTTTTTATACCTGGTTATTGCACTCGTTTCACCTACATTACGGCTAGTAAAAGTAGAAGTCAGTTCTTCGTTTAACGAGATGCCTCCTTTAGCAACTTTCTTTAATGCCTTTAAAAATGTTTTTGTTGAAGAAGTTTTTGGTACATAACCAGCTGCACCAGTTTTTATTGATCGTAATGCATAAATTTCTTCTGGATGCGTAGAGTAAATAAGTACTCTAGTATTTGGGTAGTTATCTTTAATTGTTCGTAACGAATTAATACCATTAATTTGTGGCATATCAATCTCCATAACTAATATGTCTGGCTTACGTTCTTCTAGTTGCTGGTATAGCTCTTCTGCGTTTGTTGCCTTCCCTACAATTTTATAATCACTATTCTTTTTGAGCATGCAAGAGATGCCTTTTCTAATTACGGGGTGATTATCTGCCAGAAGTAATGTTTTCATATGCTTTATGCTTTGCTGGTTAAAATAACAAACTTAGAAAGTGTTATTTTACCATTCAATTGTGAGGTTGTCAAGCAAATCTAACCATTAAAAACAGTCTAAATTTTCCTTTTAGACTAACCGCGTAAAAATTCGTCTAATAACAGTATTTCTTTTAAATTGTGTGGTATTTTACATACGGGAATAGGATTCATTTTGTGCTGGTTTATGCGGTTTAGCCTTGTGTATATTTGAAATACCGTTTTTTCACGACCTGTGAAGTCTGTAGGTTTCTTTCCTACATCCTGCATGCGCATGGCCCATTCCAATTCATCGTAACTGGCCCCTATTTGGTCTTCATCTGTTCTACTATCTCCAAAAAGGCCGTCTGTAGGTGCTGCTTTCATAATAGCGTCTGGCACTTTTAGCACATTCCCAACAGCGTATACCTCACTTTTCATCAAATCTGCAATTGGGCTAAGATCAACACCGCCGTCACCGTATTTGGTGTAAAAGCCAACGCCAAAATCTTCTACTTTATTGCCGGTTCCTGCCACAAGATAGCGATGCAATCCTGCAAAATAGTATAAAGTAGTCATCCGTAAACGTGCTCGTGTATTAGCAAGTGATAAATCTAAAAACTGATCGTCTTGAGTAGCCGGCACCTGTTTTTTAAATCCTTCAAAAACTAGCGTTAAATCTACGTTACAATCAGTAACATTGGTAAAACGTTCTTTAAGTTGGTTAATGTGTTCTTTACCCCGCGCTACTTGATTAGGTCCTTGATGAATAGGCATCTCAACACAAAGCGTCGGTAAGCCAGTACTCGCGCACAAACTAGACGTTACGGCACTATCAATACCGCCACTAACACCTACCACAAAGCCATCCATATTGGCTTTTACGGCGTAATCTTTTAACCAGTCAATGATGTGTTGTGTTACTTTTTCTGTCTGCATACCTTTATTTTTCTGAAATGTTATTACTTTGTTTTATTGTACTGCCTGATTCTAGGAGGTTAAACGGCTGCGGTATAAATTATCCTCAAATCGCTGACTTCACTTCTTCATTAAAATCTTCGTGCATTGTGCTCAAATGACTTTCTGTTCCTTCTTTATTCTTGCTCATTTTTGAAGTACCTTTGCGTCACAAATGTAACCGAAAAACAAAATTTATAAAAGTAAATAGCGTTAAACAGAAGCTAAAGGTTATTTCTATGAAAAAATACATATTCATTTTTTGTCTAATTATACTTGTCGGTTGCGAAGATGAGAACAAAGTTGAACAAGAGATTGCGCAGATCCCAATGGAATTAACCATTACTCGATTTGATGAGATTTTCGCGAAAGCGACGCTTAAAGACTTGCCAGAGCTTAAAAAAGAATACAGTTTGTTTTTCCCAAAAGGAGTGCCGGACAGTATCTGGAAGCAACGATTTACAGATACGATACAGGAGCAGTTGACTGTGGAGACGGAAAAAATATTCCCTGACAATAAAAATTTAGAAGAGACTATTCGTCCGTTATTTCAACATTTTAAATATTATTTCCCGCGATTTAAATCGCCTCAAATTTACACAATAGCTAGTGATGTAGATTATCAAAATAAAGTAATCGCAGCAGATAGTTTGATGATTATATCTATAGCAAATTATTTAGGCGAAAATCATTATTTTTATGAGGGTATCTCAGGGTTTATTTCTGAAAATTTAAAGCCATCACGACTTGGGCCTGACATTGCAGATGTGTATGCTAGACAGTTGATTTCGCAACCAAAAAATCGCACCTTCTTAGCAAAAATGATTTATTATGGCAAGGCGCTTTATTTGATAGATTTGGTTTCTCCATCGAGTACAGAGGCAGAAAAAATGGGTTATACAGAAGATCAAATTTTCTGGGCTCAAGACAACGAAATCTATATGTGGCGCTATTTTATTGAAAAAGAATTGCTCTTTAGTACAGAAGAAGAATTACCGGCTAGATTCTTAAATCCAGCACCGTTTTCTAAGTTTTACCTAGAGATAGATAATGAGTCTCCTGGGAGATTGGGTAGATATATGGGATGGCAAATAGTGCGCGCTTACATGGATAAATATCCAGAGGTGACCATACAAGAATTATTAATAAAACCTGCAGACGAGATTTATAAACTGTCTAAATACAAACCAAAAAAGAACTAATGGCAAAAAATACTTCAGAAATAAAAATTGACGTCGCTCTAGACGAAAATAAAGTGCCAGAAGCATTACAATGGACAGCAGAAGATGGTGGTATTTTAGATCAACCAACAAAAGCAATGATGTTAGCGGTTTGGGATCATAAAGCTAAAGAAGCATTGCGTATTGATCTTTGGACAAAGGACATGCCTTTAGATGAGATGCAACTATTTTTTCACCAGACGTTAAGCGCCATGGCAGATACTTTTTATCGCGCTACAAACGATGAGAAAATGACCGAAACCATGAAAGATTTTTGTGACTACTTCGCTGAGAAGTTAGATTTAAAAAAGAAAGGTTAAATGATTGATAAGCTTATTTTTGTTTACAATGCAAACGCAGGAGCGCTCAACGCGCTACTTGACAGCGCACATAAAATTGTGAGCCCCGACACCTATGATTGCAGCTTATGCGCTATGACGTATGGCGTCTTTACAGAAAACAAAGCGTGGGCAGACTATAGAAAATCTTCTAATGTTGAGATGGAGTTTTTGCACAAAGACGAGTTTTTAAAACAATACCGTTCTAAATGGTTGCCTAAATACACTTTCCCTATTGTATTAATTAATGATGATAGGGGACAGAGTGTTTTTATTACTAAAGAAGAATTGAATGAAATTGCTTCACAAGAAGAATTAATAGCGCTTGTTTCTAAGCGTTTAGAGTGGATAGATTTATTGGGGAGTAGCATTTAACTCAGTAATATAAGCTAGTAACTCATCACGCCCCGCATAATTACTCGCAGAAGTCACAAAACTTTTAGGCATAGTCTCCCAAGTTTCTAGCATCTTAGTTTCGTATGCTTTGAGATTACGCTCTAATGCTCCAGGTTTTAACTTGTCTGCTTTGGTAAAAACAATGTGAAAGGGAATACCGTGTTGTCCTAAATATTCCATAAATTCTTGGTCTATGGGTTGAGGCTCGTGGCGACAATCTACTAATACAAAGGCAAGCATTAATTGTTCACGTTTTTCAAAATAATCTGTAATAAAACGCTGAAAAGTCTTCTTTGCTTTCTTAGAAACACGTGCATAACCATAGCCAGGTAAATCTACTAAGTACCAAACGTGATTAATGATAAAGTGATTAATGAGCTGTGTCTTTCCTGGTCTACCCGAAGTTTTTGCGAGGTTCTTAATCCCCATTAGCATATTAATGAGCGAAGATTTCCCAACATTACTGCGACCTATAAATGCATACTCGGGCAAACGCTCTTTTGGGCATTTTGCAACCTCGCTGTTGCTCATTATAAATGTTGCAGATTTTATTTTCATATTTATTGCCCACGAAGTCGGGTATCTTTAAAAGTGAAGCCTAAACTTAATGAGGCAAAGGTATTGAGAATAATTTTAGAAGCTAGAATAAAGAGAGAATAAGAAAGAGATTTATTCGCAATCAGCTAATGAAAAGTACGGTTAATGCTTTGCGCTAATTGGGATAGTTGGTTAAGGTTTTTTAAAACTCTCGTTTCTCTAACCAAGCAATTAGAATCTCGTTAAATTTGTTTGGGTGTTCCATCATAGCGGCATGGCCACATTTGTCTATCCAGAAAATTTCACTATCTGGCAGTAATTGGTCAAACTCTTCTCCTACATTTGGGGGAGTTACATTGTCGTTTTTACCCCAAATAATACACGTAGGTGTCGTCATTTGTGGTAAGTCTTTTGCCATATTATGACGTATCGCACTTTTTGCAATAGACAACGTGCGTATTAACTTTGATCGATCATTAACAGTGTCATAGACATTGTCTACTAATTCTGGAGTCGCAATTTCCGGGTCGTAAAATACACTTTCAGTCTTGTTTCTAATATACTCTTTATCGCCACGTTTTGGGTAACTCTCACCCATAGCACTTTCATAAAGTCCGCTACTTCCTGTGATGACTAATGCTTTTACGTGTTCTGGATACATTTTAGTAAATAGCAGGCCTATG
Organism: Flavobacteriaceae bacterium; assembly: GCA_023301205.1. Classification (GTDB taxonomy): domain Bacteria; phylum Bacteroidota; class Bacteroidia; order Flavobacteriales; family Flavobacteriaceae; genus Patiriisocius. The sequence goes on along the minus strand of JALZVC010000145.1, from coordinate 16,956 downwards.
TGCCCTCCTAGCGAATTTCCCACAAGAATAACTTCTTTAAATTTTTTGTGGTCAATAAATTTCTTCAGGTATTTAGCAAATTGCTTTACATTGGTTTTTAAAATAGGAAGCGAATATAAAGGTAACTCCGGCAACAACACGTTGTAGCCTTTTGCTGGAAAAAAACTAGTCATTCCGTCAAAGTTGCTTAACCCACCCATAAGACCGTGCAGAATAATGATGGGAGTCCCGTCTCCAGTCTCTACATAATTAAATTTCCCTTCAGTCTTGAGTTGGTTCTCCATAAATAATGGTTGTGTTAAAAACAAAAATACACTTTTTTTAATCAAATAGTGCTGTCTCTTTGACTTCGGAAATTTTAAAAAATTGGACGTTTTTTCACTGCTATAAAAAGCATTGTTAAAAACACATTAACCTATTTGATAATGAGTGTTTTAGCAATGATTATCTGAGTGGCTCGCCTTTGAAGTGGTAAAACTTATCAACAAAGTGGTAAAAGGTGGGAAAAAGTGGTAAATAAATCATAGATTTGTTCTTTGTCCGAAGCTAGTTATTCGGGTGCTTAAAATTTCAGAAACAATTAATGCTCAACTTGATAGGGACATATGAGTGTAAGGCAGACGCAAAAGGAAGGCTAATGGTGCCGGCTCCTTTAAAGAAGCAGTTGGCTCCTGCTATGACGCAGGGTTTTGTGATAAAGCGCGCCGTGTTTCAGCCTTGTTTGGAGTTGTACCCAATGGATGAGTGGAATCGTTTAATGGAAAAAATGAACAAGCTCAATCGTTTTAATCGCAAAAATGTAGATTTCATTCGGCGTTTTACGGCTGGTGTCAAGACAGTAGAGTTAGATGCGACAGGCAGATTAAATGTGCCTAAGGATCTTGCTTCTTTTGCAGGAATCTCAAAAGATGTGGTCGTTTCTTCTGCAATCAACATTGTGGAAATTTGGGATAAAACAAAATATGAACAAGCCATTGATGATGCTGCAGATGATTTTGCAGATTTAGCAGAAGATGTAATGGGTGATAGAGATGAGCAAGATGGAATATCATAATCCCGTACTGTTGCATCCCGCGGTAGATGGCCTTAATGTCAAGCCAGACGGAGTTTATGTAGATGTCACATTTGGAGGTGGTGGTCATTCAAGAGAGATCTTAAATAGACTGGGTGCTAACGGTAAGTTGATCGCTTTTGATCAGGATAAGGATGCGCTAGAGAATGCAATTGATGATCCTCGGTTTGTGTTGGTGAATGAGAATTTTAGATACTTGAAGCGTTTTTTACGCTTTCATGGGTATAAGCAAGTTGATGGTGTTTTAGCAGATTTTGGGGTTTCTTCGCATCAATTTGATGTTGCAGATCGTGGTTTTTCCACACGCTTTGAGGCAATGCTTGATATGAGAATGGATCAAGATAGTCCTTTTTCTGCCTATGAGGTGGTTAATAATTATGATGAAGGGCAATTAGCTTCAGTGCTTTTTCAGTATGGAGAGCTAAGAGCGTCAAAGGGGATGGCGAGAGTGATTTGTGAAGTGCGGAAAGCAGCACCCATAAAAACGAGTGAACAATTAAAGGAAGCGATGACTAGTTTTTTACCTAAGCATCGAGAGTATAAAATTTTGGCGCAAATATATCAGGCTATTCGTATTGAAGTAAATCAAGAACTCGAGGTAATTAAAGAGTTTTTGCAGCAATCGATAGAGGTGTTGCCGTCTGGGGGCAGACTAAGTGTGATTAGTTATCATAGTCTTGAAGATCGATTGGTTAAACGTTTTATGCGTAATGGGATGTTTGAAGGGGAACCAGAGAAAGATATGTTTGGTAGAGTAACGGTTCCAATGAAGCCTTTGGGAAAATTTATTATTCCAGATGCCGCAGAAATTAAAGAGAATAATCGGGCAAGAAGTGCAAAGCTAAGAATAGCAAAGAAAATATAAGCAGCAATTGAAAGAGGGTTTTTATAATATCGTTAAAGGGAAATTTTTAGTAAGCGATGATGCTTTTGGGAATTGGCGTTTTATCATTTTTCTCAGCGTATTAGCATTGGTGATGATAGCAAGTTCGCATATCGCAGATAAAAAAGTGCATCGTATTGCGCAACTCAACAATACGGTTAAAGAATTAAAAAGTGAATACTTAGATGTACGCAAGCAGCTCACTCAAGTGAAAATGGAAAGTAAAATTACGGCGGCAATGGCAAGCAGGGGATTACAGCCTAGCGAAACCCCTCCACAAATTATAAAAATAACAACTAAACAATAGCGGACTTGGCAACACCAGAGAAAAACATACTAAACCGCTTTTACTTCGTCGCCGGCTTTATGTTCTTCCTGGCGATACTAATTGCTATTAAGCTTGCAGATATCCAATTTGTTGAGGGTGATAAGTATCGTGCGCTAGCAGCACAGCATTCTACAAAAAATGTAATTATACCTGCAAATCGTGGTAATGTGTATGCAGACGATGGTAGCTTACTCGCGAGCTCTGTTCCTAAGTATGATATCCGTTTTGATGCGGTTACCGTGACTAAAAATGACTTTGATGAAAACTTGGTTCCGTTGTCTAAGGAGCTGAGCAATATGTTTGGCAAGCCAGCCTCTTACTATCAAAATTTATTTAGAAAAGCTCGCACGGGTAAAAATAGATATTTGTTGGTAGCTCGTGATCTTGGGTATTCTCAATACATCCAAGTAAAGAAAATGCCTTTGTTTAAGAAAGGGCCAAATCGTGGAGGTTTTATAGCAGAGCCAAAAACAGTGCGTGAGCATCCTATGGGTAAAATAGCAGAGCGTCTTGTGGGCAATGAAAATCGTGGGAAACCGGGGTATTATTCCATAGGGCTAGAAGGTGCTTATCAGGAATACCTAAGCGGAAAAGAAGGTAAACGTCTCAAGCAAAAAATCTCTAAAGGTAGATGGAAACCAGTATATGATGAGAATGAAGTAGAGCCGCAAGATGGTTATGATGTCATTTCTACGATTAATGTAAACATGCAAGACATTGCGCATCATGCCTTGTTAAAACAACTGGAAGAGTATGAGGCAGATCACGGTTGTGTGATCGTAATGGAAGTAGCAACGGGTCAAATAAAAGCAGTTTCAAATTTAGGGAAAGGAACCAATGGTAAGTATTATGAACGTCGCAACTATGCGATATGGGAATCTATAGAGCCAGGCTCTACATTTAAAACGGTTGCGATGACTATTGCGCTTGAGGATAAAGTGATTGATACATCTACAGTCATAGACACTAAAAATGGTTCTGTGCGTATGTACGGTCGTTCAATAACAGATAGTAAAACGGGTGGCTACGGAAAAATTTCTGCAGCCAAAGCTTTGGAGGTTTCATCAAACATTGGTTTTGCAAAGTTGATTAATGACAATTATAAGGATCAACCTCAGAAGTTTTTAGATCATTTAATTGAGTGGAAGATGAATGACACTTTGGGTCTTCCTATCAAAGGGGAGAGTTTTCCTGTAATCCCTATTCTCGGAGGTCAAAGATGGAGTAGAAACGCATTGCCGTCTATGGCTTATGGTTATAATCTACAGATGACACCATTGCAAATTCTTACTTTTTATAATGCGCTAGCTAATGATGGCAGGATGGTGAAGCCACAATTTATAAAAGAAATTAGAGCATGGAATGAAGTGGTGCTCACGCAAGATATAGAAGTGATTAATAACCGTATTGCTTCTCAGCAAACAATTGATGAGGTGCGAGCAATCCTTGAAAATATAGTAATTCGAGGTACAGGGAAAAATTTGTATAGCGATAACTTTTCTATGGCTGGCAAAACTGGGACAGCAAGAAAAGAGTACAGTAACTATGAAGAGTGGTTAAAAGAAAAAAAATATGTGTCTTCGTTTTCGGGATATTTTCCAGCAGAAAACCCTAAGTATTCTTGTATTGTAGTCATCCATGAACCGAGTACTAAAAAAGGATATTACGGTGCAGATGTTACAGGGCCGGTGTTTAAAAGAATAGCGCAAAAAATATATACTGATAGCCCTTTAAAAACAGAGGTAAACGAATTAGAATTGAGCGATGAAGAGATGATGAGTGATTATAATTCTTATTTCGAAAAAGCGACAATAACAACAAGGCAAATACCTAATGTAAAGGGGATGGCCGGGATGGATGCGGTCTCTTTACTGGAGAATTTGGGTTATAAGGTGAAAATTAACGGAGTGGGTACGGTTAAAAATCAATCCGTAAATGCTGGAGAGACGCTAAAAGTAGGAACACAGATTATTTTAACAGTATCGTGATTGTATTAAAAGACATATTGTACAAGGTTACGCTAGAGAAAGTCGTTGGGAATACCAATGTGGTAATACGTGATATTCATTTTGATAGCCGCAAGGTGGGTCTCGATGATGTTTTTGTTGCGATTAATGGAACTTTAAGTGACGGCCATGAGTATATTAAAAAGGCAGTCGATAAAGGTGCATTAGCTATAATCTGTGAGCGTATTCCTTCAGAAACAATTAACGGGATCACCTATATTCAGGTGCTTGATAGTCAATCTGCATTAGCTATAATGTCCGATAATTATTATGAAAAACCGTCTACACAATTAAAGTTAATAGGGGTTACGGGTACTAATGGAAAGACTACAATAGCCACACTGTTGTACAATTTGTTTACCGCAGCTGGCTATGAGGCAGGACTTTTATCTACGGTAAAAGTGATGGTAGGTAAAACGAAACATACCGCAACGCATACTACGCCAGATAGCTTGACGATCAATCGCTATTTAAGAGAAATGGTAGCTGCAGGAATGACCTATTGTTTTATGGAAGTGAGCTCCCATGGGGTTCATCAAAAACGTACAGAAGGGTTGCATTTTACAGGCGGGATCTTCACAAATCTGTCACACGATCATCTAGATTACCATAAAAATTTTGCAGAATACCGTGACGTAAAAAAGAAATTCTTTGACGAATTGCCAAAGTCTGCTTTTGCCCTAGTAAATGCTGATGATAAAAACGGGATAGTCATGCTGCAGAACACGGCAGCAAAGAAAGTTACTTATGCTTTAAAGAGCATGGCAGACCATAAGGCACAAATTTTAGAAAATCAATTACAAGGCTTGCTTCTCAAATTGGACGGACAAGAACTTTGGGTGAAGCTCATAGGTAATTTTAATGCGTATAACGTACTAGCAATTTATGCCACTGCACAATTGTTAGGTTTAGAAACCATTGATACGCTACAGTTGTTAAGTACGCTAGAAAGCGTAGATGGCAGATTTCAGTATTTAATATCTGAAAATAAAGTTACGGCGGTTGTTGATTATGCGCACACGCCAGATGCATTAAAAAACGTATTAGAAACAATCAACGCCATACGCACAGGTAATGAACAGTTGATTACAGTAGTAGGTTGTGGAGGCGATAGAGATGCTACCAAGAGACCTAAAATGGGGCAAATTGCAGCGCAGTTAAGTACTAAAGTGATTTTCACGAGTGATAATCCACGTACAGAAAAGCCTGAAGATATTATCGAGCAGATAGAAGCTGGAGTAGCGCCTATTGATTATAAGAAAACACTTTCGGTGACCGATAGGAAACAAGCTATTAAGACAGCTTGCCAATTAGCAGATGAAAATGATATCATTCTCATTGCAGGAAAAGGTCATGAAAACTACCAAGAAGTACATGGAGAACGAACAGTTTTTGATGATTATAAGACAGTAAAACAATTACTAACCGCCCTTAATAAATAAGCATGTTATATTATTTATTTGAATATTTATCTGATAACTACCAGTTTCCTGGCGAGTATCTTTATGAGTTTATCACTTTTAGGGCAGCTATTGCGGTTATACTATCGCTGATAATTGCTACCATTTTTGGTAAAAAAATTATTAGAATTCTTCAGCGTAAGCAGATGGGCGAGAGTATACGTGATCTTGGTTTAGAAGGACAGAGTGAAAAAGCAGGGACGCCTACTATGGGTGGAATTATAATAATTCTAGCCACATTGATACCTGTATTGTTAATTGCTAAACTTGAAAACATCTATGTGATTATGCTCATTGTAACCACTTTGTGGATGGGTGCAATTGGCTTTCTAGATGATTACTTAAAAAAATTCAAACAAGATAAAGCTGGATTGCCTGGTAAGTTTAAAATTTTAGGGCAAGTTGGACTAGGTATTTTTGTTGGGTCGGTTATGTTTTTTCATCCAGATGTTACCGTAAAAAGGGAGAAGATAAACCCAGTAAATTCAACAGAAGTAACAACTCAAAATTCGTTAAGAGAATTTTATCCAGCAGAGAAAACACTTTTAACTACTATTCCTTTTGTAAAGGAAAACGAATTTAATTATGAGTCTTTGATAACGTGGGCAGGAGATAATTATAAGGATTATATATGGTTAATCTTTATTCCAATTGTGATTATTATCGTCACAGCGGTCTCTAATGGTGCAAACCTCACAGATGGTATAGATGGACTTGCTGCAGGAACATCGGCTATAATAGCGGCCACTCTGGCTCTGTTTGCTTGGGTTTCTGGTAATGTAATTTTCTCAGATTATCTAAATGTTATGTACATCCCTAACACAGGTGAAGTGACCATATTTGTTATGGCATTTGTTGGAGCACTCATCGGATTTTTATGGTACAACGCATTCCCAGCACAAGTTTTTATGGGAGATACCGGGAGTTTAACTATCGGAGGAATCATAGCAGTAATTGCCATTATCATTAAAAAAGAATTGCTCATTCCATTGCTGTGTGGAATCTTTTTAATGGAGAACCTCTCTGTAGTAATGCAAGTGAGTTGGTTTAAATACACCCGTAAAAAGTACGGAGTAGGTAGGCGAATTTTTAAAATGTCACCATTACATCATCACTATCAAGTAAAAGGATTTCACGAAAGTAAAATAGTAACACGATTTTGGATTGTTGGGGTTTTTCTCGCCATTCTAACAATCGTAACCTTAAAAATTAGATAAAAAGCTTGGCGTCTTTGCGTCTTTACGAGAGATAAATGGGAAAGCGTTTAGTCATATTAGGAGGAGGAGAAAGCGGAGTAGGGTCGGCTATTCTTGGAGTGAAAAAAGAGTTTGACGTATTTGTTTCAGACTTCGGAAATATTAAAGAAAAATATAAAAAAGTTCTTTTACATCATAAAATAGAATTTGAAAACGGAGGTCATACGACTGCAAAAATTTTGAATGCAAACGTGGTGATGAAGAGTCCAGGAATTCCTGATACGGCACAAATTGTTAAACAACTTAAAGCGGCTGGAGTGCAAGTTATTTCAGAAATAGAATTTGCGAGTGCTTTTACAGACGCCACTATTGTTGGGATAACAGGAAGTAATGGAAAAACAACAACAGCAACGCTAACGCACGACTTGTTGAAGAAGGAGATAAATGTAGCGCTAGGAGGAAATATTGGAAAAAGCTTCGCAGCGCAAGTTTCTGACGAGAAGTATGAGAGCTATGTGTTAGAGTTAAGTAGTTTTCAGCTAGACGGCATTGAGAAATTTGCACCACATATCGCGGTGTTGAATAACTTAAGTCCAGATCATTTAGATCGCTATGACTATGATTATGAGAAATATATCGCTTCTAAGTTTAGAATAACAATGAATCAGACAAAGGATGATTATTTTATTTATGATGCAGATGATGTAGAGATTAACAAGTGGCTTTCGAGTCACGAGATAAAGGCAAAAAAATTACCGTTTTCGCTTCGGCAAGAAGTAAAAGAAGGCGCTTATATAAAAGATAAACAGATAATAATATCAATCCAAAACACACACTTTACTATGCCAATTGCAACTCTAGGATTACAAGGACAGCACAATGTTAAGAATGCGATGGCGGCTACCACCGTTGCAACATTGTTAAAAATAAGAAAAGCAACCATAAGAGAGAGTTTAGAAAACTTTCACGGGGTCGAGCATCGTCTAGAAAAAGTGCTTAAAATAGGAAACGTAATGTATATTAACGATAGTAAGGCAACTAACGTGAATGCTACATTTTATGCACTAGACAGCATGACAAGTCCTACGGTATGGATTGTTGGTGGTGTAGACAAAGGAAACGAGTATGAAGAGTTGTTGCCCTTGGTCAATGAAAAGGTAAAAGCAATCATTTGTCTAGGTGTGGATAATGAGAAGATAATAAGTCAATTTGGTAACGTGGTTGATATGATGGTGGAGGCAAAGACTATGCTTGAAGCAGTAAAAATTGCATATAGATTAGCTGAACGAAATGATAATGTGCTTTTAAGTCCTGCTTGTGCAAGTTTTGATTTGTTTGAAAATTATGAAGATAGAGGAAGACAATTTAAAGAAGCGGTTAGAAATTTATAGGCTTGGTTAGTGAAAGCTTGAAGTGTCGAATAGTATAAGGATTTCGACTGCGCTCAATCTGACATGATCAATTATCAATATTTTGCAATTGTCATTCTGAGCATTATTTGAAAACTTTTTACAAGCAAATTTGAGGAAGCCCAACGAGGGTGCTCAAGACAATGAGACAGAACTAATTGTAAAGCTAGTCATACCCTAATATAAAAAGAATATAAAACTAAAATGAAAACATTTTTTAAAAACATAAAGGGGGATAAAGCAATCTGGGCAGTAGCCGGATTGCTTGCGCTTTTTTCGTTTTTACCTGTGTATAGTGCGAGTAGTAACTTGGCCTATTTATATGGTGATGGTAACACTATAAAATATTTATTTAAACATTTTGCACATCTAGTTTTAGGATTCTCTATACTTTATGGGATACACAAAATACCGTTCCATTATTTTAAAGGATTATCTATAATTGCTTTGCCTATTGTCATAGTCTTGCTTGGAGTTACCATGGCACAAGGGACTACAATTAATGGGGCAAGTGCAAGTAGGTGGATAAGAATACCTATTGTGGGTGTTGGTTTCCAGACTTCTACACTTGCTGCGGTGGTCTTAATGACCTATGTAGCGCGTTATTTATCTAGAATTAAAGATAAAAAAATCTCTTTTAAAGAGACGTTGCTGCCTCTATGGATGCCTGTGTTTGTTGTGCTAGCTTTGATATTGCCTTCCAATTTTTCAACAACAGCGATAATTTTTTCTATGATATATGCGCTATTGTTTATTGGTGGTTTTCCGCTAAAATATTTAGGAGCCATATTTTTAGCAGGTGTATTTAGTTTAGTCCTTTTTGTGGGTTTTGCTAAGATTGTAAACATCGACTCTCTTACCGTTAAAGTTAATACTTGGGAAAATAGAATTAAGAATTTTTCAGATAGTGAAGATACCGATGCAAATTATCAAATAGAAAAAGCAAAAATAGCAATAGCTACAGGTGGTGTTTTAGGTCTTGGTCCAGGTAAAAGTGTGCAGAAAAACTTTTTGCCTCAATCATCTTCAGATTTTATTTACGCGATTATTGTTGAAGAATTTGGGATAGTAGGTGGTTTGTTTTTAATGTTTCTATACATGCTTCTATTATTCAGACTAGTAATTGTTGCGCATAAAGCTTCGTCCTTGTTTGGTAAACTATTGGTGATAGGCGTAGGAGTGCCTATTGTGTTTCAGGCTATGATTAATATGGCTGTGGCTGTAGAGTTGTTTCCGGTTACGGGACAAACACTGCCGCTAATTAGTAGTGGTGGGACAAGTATATGGATGACCTGTTTGGCTTTGGGTATGGTGCTAAGCGTAAGCGCAAAAAGAGAAGTGCAAAAAAATGATATGGAAAACATAGAAAATCCATTAGATATTTTAAGCGAAACGATATAAAATAAATTGAGCGTATCAAGAATAAAGAAACATACAAGTTTATCATAAGTGGTGGAGGGACAGGAGGTCATATCTACCCTGCAATTGCTATTGCAAATGGATTAAAGCAGCGGTATCCAAATGCCGAGTTTTTATTTGTTGGTGCCAGCGATCGTATGGAAATGGAAAAAGTGCCACAAGCAGGATATAAAATTGAAGGCTTATGGATTTCCGGATTGCAGCGTTCGTTATCATTCAAAAACTTGATGTTCCCTTTAAAGTTGGTGTCTAGTTTGTTAAAGTCACGTAGCATTATTAAAAAGTTTAAGCCAGATGTGGCTATAGGAACAGGAGGCTATGCAAGTGCTCCGTTGCTAAAAGTAGCTTCTGGAAAAAACATTCCCTGTTTAATACAAGAGCAAAATGGTCATGCGGGTGTTACAAACAAGTGGTTAAGTAAAACGGTAAATACTATTTGTGTGGCCTATGATGGTATGGGTAAGTTCTTTCCTGAGTCTAAACTAGTGCTTACAGGAAATCCAGTACGGCAAGATTTGTTAGATATTTCGGCAAATAGAAATGAAGGGCAACAGCACTTTAAATTGGACGCTACTAAAAAGACCATCCTCATTTTGGGAGGTAGTCTTGGTGCTAGAAAAATTAATGAACTCGTTGCTGCTGCATTGCCATTTTTCAAGAAACAAAATGTGCAATTAATCTGGCAGTGTGGAAAGCTTTATGAAGAACAATACAAACAACACTCGCAAGATCAAGTGCAGGTTTCTGCATTTATCAATAGAATGGACTTGGCCTATGCCGTGGCAGATATAATTATCTCCAGATCGGGTGCAATTTCAGTGTCAGAGCTGTGTCTTGTGGGGAAACCTGTGATCTTTATCCCGTCGCCTAATGTTGCTGAAGATCATCAAACCAAAAATGCCTTGTCTCTTTCTAGTAAAGGTGCTGCTATTGTTTTAAACGAAGTAGGTGCAAGCAATAATTTTGAGTCAGAACTCACATTGTTGCTAAACGATGAGCAAAAACAACAGCAGCTTTCGGTAAACATAAAGAAGCTTGCAAAACCAAATGCAACCAACGAAATAGTAGAAGAGGTTATTAAATTATTACAATAAAATTAGTGAACACATTACATAACATAAAGCAAATTTACTTCATCGGCATTGGCGGTATAGGGATGAGTTCGCTGGCACGATTTGCCACGCTAAAAGGTCTCAATGTCTATGGCTATGATAAAACGCAAACAAAACTTACCGATGCGTTGGTGGAAGAAGGAATGCAAATCACCTTTACTGATGCCCCATCAGAAATAGAAAAGCTTGATTTTGTTTCTTCGGAAACAGTAGTGGTTTACACCCCTGCTATTCCAAAAACCAACGCGATTTTAAATTGGTTTAGCGCTAACAATTTCACACTCTTAAAGCGTTCTCAATTGCTAGGCGAAATCACAAAAGAAACCACGTGTCTTGCGGTAGCAGGTACACACGGGAAGACTACGACTTCAGCAATATTAGGGCATTTGATGATGGCCTGTAATATGCGAGTTACAGTATTTTTGGGCGGTATCGCAGAGAATTATAATTCTAATTTCTTCTCTAAAGGCACAGAAATAACTGTTGTCGAGGCAGATGAGTTTGACAGGTCCTTCTTGACATTGTCTCCAGATATTGCTTGCATTACCTCTATGGATGCAGATCACCTGGATATCTACGGAAATGCCGAAGCCATTGAAAATAGTTTTAAAGATTTTGCAAATCTGGTAGTCGACAAAAACAAATTACTATATGAAAGCAGATTGCCATTAGATGGTCAGTCTGTCGCAATAGAAGAAGAAGCCGCTTTTCAAGCACGCAATGTTCGCATAGAAAATGGAGGGTATAAATTCGATTTAATAACACCTACAATTACGTTAGAGAATCTTGAGTTCTACACACCAGGACATCATAATCTCCATAATGCTGTCACAGCTTTGGGTATGGCAATTTTAGCAGGTTCCCCAACCGATTGCTTACCCAATGCTTTGGCATCTTTTAAAGGAGTAGAACGCCGATTCTCCTATAAGATAAGAACAGAAAAATTGGTGCTTATTGATGATTATGCACATCACCCTACAGAGTTAAATGCTTTATTTCAGGCAGTGACAGAGATGTATCCCGAAGATCAAAAAGTAATTGTGTTTCAGCCACATCTGTTCAGTAGAACAAAAGATTTTAGTGACGGTTTTGCGAAAAGTTTAGCCCAGTTTGACGAGGTGATGATTTTAGATATTTACCCTGCACGAGAACAACCTATAGCGGGAGTAAACTCAGATTGGCTTGTGGGCTTGATAAATAAAATTCGAAATAAGGATTTGTACCCTTCGGCAAAAGTGTCAAAACAGCATATTTCCGAAGGACTAAAAAATAGCACTTGCCGCATTAAATTAATCGTTGGTGCTGGTGATATAGGCGCAGAGGTGGAGCTAGTAACTAAAACCCTAAGTAATGAAAGTTAATTGGGGTATCATAAAGTTTATAGTCGTTCTAGGGCTCGTTATTGGTTTATTCAGTTTTTCTGGAAGCCGGAATAAGGAACGAAATCTAGAAGCTATGAAGATCGAATTTTTAGGCGAAACGCCACCTTTTATTACGCTTGAAACAGTTGATAAGATGTTAATACTAAGTCACGACAGTGTTCAGAATATTGCCAAAGAACAAGTAGCTTTGAAAGAGATGGAGTCGCGTTTATTGGCAAATGATATGATACGTGATGCGCAAGTTTTTATAACGGTTGACGGGGTTTTGGGAGCGAGAATAGAACAGCGTAAACCGCTGGCAAGAGTGGCTGATCAAACTAATTATTACATTGATACAGATGGTGAAAAAATGCCATTGTCTAATGTGTATGCAGCAAGGGTGCCATTGGTTACTGGAAATGTATCGTCGATGTTAGAAGATTTGGCTGCGTTAGTAGAGAAAATAAACAAGGATGAATTTATTAAAAACAGTGTCATAGGTATTCACGTTGAAGACAAAAAGAATATAGAATTACGGTTGCGAAATAATGATTTTAAAGTGCTGTTGGGGTCGAAAAATGATGCTGAAAGAAAATTTATGAATCTAAAAGCATTTTATCAAAAAGCCAAACGAGACACATTGCTTAATACCTATTTCGCAATAGATCTTAGATACGGAAGTCAGGTAGTAGCAACAAAAAAGTAGTAGTATGGAACACGAAAACATCGCAGTAGGACTAGACATAGGGACGACAAAAATCGTTGCTATGATAGGGAAGAAGAACGAGTATGGTAAGGTGGAGATTCTAGGAATTGGAAAATCTAAGAGCCTTGGAGTACACCGTGGTGTAGTTAATAATATCACCCAAACCATTCAATCAATACAACAAGCCGTGACAGATGCAGAAACATCTTCAGGCTTAAAAATAGCTGATGTGGTTGTTGGTATTGCAGGTCAACACATACGTAGTTTACAGCACAGTGATTATATAACACGTGCAGATAGTGACGAAGTAATTGATGAGGCAGATATTGATCGATTATGTAATCAAGTACATAAGCTAGTGATGCTGCCAGGTGAAGAGATTATACACGTTTTACCGCAAGATTTTAAAGTAGACGGGCAAGGAGAAATAAAAGAACCTATCGGGATGTATGGTGGTAGGCTTGAAGCAAATTTTCATGTAGTTGTGGGGCAAGTAGCTTCTATTAAAAACATTGGGCGATGTGTTAAAAGCTCAGGTTTAGAACTCAGCGGTATTACTTTAGAACCATTAGCTTCTGCAAATGCAGTGCTAAGTCAAGAAGAAAAAGAGGCAGGTGTCGCATTGATAGATATAGGAGGTGGTACGACAGATCTTGCCATTTTTAAAGATGGGATTATAAGGCATACCGCTGTAATACCTTTTGGCGGAAATATCATCACCGAAGATATCAAGGAAGGGTGTAGTATCATCGAGAAACAAGCAGAATTACTTAAAGTGAAATTTGGCTCTGCTTGGCCAGGAGAAAATCGTGATAATGAGATTGTATCTATTCCAGGATTGCGCGGAAGAGAGCCTAAAGAAATCACACTTAAAAATCTTTCAAAAATTATTCACGCACGAGTAATTGAGATTGTAGAACAGGTGTATTTAGAGATTAAAAATTATGGTCACGAAGATCCCAAGAAAAAATTAATTGCGGGTATTGTTTTAACCGGGGGTGGTGCACAACTAAATCATTTAAAACAGTTAGTAGAATACATTACCGGCATGGATACCCGCATTGGTTATCCTAATGAGCATTTAGCAGGAGATAGTGATGCAGAAACAACAAGTCCGTTATATGCTACAGCAGTAGGACTGGTTATGAACAGTATAGAAAGCAAAGAAAAATTACAAAATAACGATTTCGTAGTTACAGATGAAGAAGTATTAGAAGAAACATCTACGCTACAGGAATCTGGAGAAATCCAGACACAAATACAAGAGAAACCGAAAGAAAAAGTGAAATTTTTTGATAAATGGGCTGAGAAATTTAAAGAGTTTCTAGACAACGCAGAATAAAAGTAAAAACCAAATAAACGTTGATTGCCTTTGCAATCAACAAAAACAACCTTGCAAAAATAAATTATATGAGCAATACAGCTTTTGAAAACATAGCTTTTGACCTCCCTAAAAATCAATCGAATGTCATTAAGGTGGTAGGTGTTGGTGGTGGTGGTAGCAATGCCATAAACCATATGTTTAACCAAGGCATCAAAGGAGTAGATTTTGTAATCTGCAACACAGATGCTCAGGCACTTGAGAATAGTGCTGTACCTAATAAAATTCAGTTAGGAATGGATCTTACTGAAGGGATGGGCGCTGGTGCTAATCCTGAAATTGGTGAACAATCTGCCGTGGAGAGCATGGTAGATATTAAGAACATGTTAACTACAAATACCAAGATGATTTTTATCACAGCTGGTATGGGTGGTGGTACGGGTACAGGAGCAGCGCCAATTATTGCGAAGATGGCGCGTGATCTTGATATTCTTACCGTAGGGATTGTCACAATACCCTTCCAGTTTGAAGGTAAAATAAGAAATGAACAAGCGCTACTAGGCGTAGAAAAATTAAGAAACAACGTAGATAGTCTTGTTGTTATTAATAACAATAAGTTACGTGAAGTATACGGCAATCTTGGTTTTAAAGCAGGATTCTCTAAAGCTGACGAAGTATTAGCTACTGCTGCGCGAGGTATAGCAGAGGTTATTACACATCACTACACACAAAATATTGACCTTAGAGATGCAAAAACAGTACTATCTAATTCTGGTACTGCCATTATGGGTAGTGCAACTGCTACGGGTGCAAATAGGGCGCACGAAGCGATTAGCAAAGCATTAGATTCTCCATTATTAAATGACAATAAGATTACTGGAGCAAAGAATGTATTATTGTTGATTGTTTCTGGTCAAGAAGAAATTACAATTGATGAAATAGGTGAGATCAGTGATCATATACAAGTAGAAGCAGGTCACGGAGCCAATATTATTATGGGTGTAGGTGATGATGAGAGTCTTGATGGGTCTATTTCGATCACAGTGATTGCTACAGGTTTTGATGCAGACCAGCAGCACGATATTACAAATACAGAAAGTAAGAAAATTATACATACACTTGAGGCAGAGCAAAAGGTAGAACAGGATTTAACTACAAATCTAACTGCTATTCCAGAAGTGTTGCCAGAAGCTCCCGAAGCACAAGTCGAGGATGTGGTAGAGGCAGCGCCGCCTATTATTAGGCATACCTTATTTGAAGTAGAAGAGGATAAAGCGCCAGAATTAAATGTGATTGCACCTGCTGCCCCACAACCTTTTGAAGAATATATAGACACCACAGAATTGATTAAGAATATCAATGTGGTTTCAGAAGAAATTAATATACATCATTTAGCAGAGTTTGAGCAGTTAGTGATTAATGAGATTGATGTAAATAGTTTTGAAGTTATTAAAGCGCCAACTACCTACACGACTACACCATTGAGTGAAGAGATCTCAATAAATAAAGAAGCAGAATTACACCCTATTTCTGAGGACGTTGAGTTTACAATCAATGAAAAGTTACAAGAAATAGAAAGCGACAAGACTGAAGAAGAGATTGTCTTTGAGACAAGTGAAGATGAAGAAACGTTAGGTGAAAAGGAAGATCAGATGTTAATGTTTGATATGCCTATAAACAACACCGAGGAGGTTATTGAGGTAAAGCGCCACGAATTACAATTAGAGGAAGAAGAAGTGCTTACAAAAGCTATTGAGAATATAGAAGTACATAATCCCGTGGAGATTATTCCTGTGAGTGAAGTGACTAAAGGAGGAGTAAAAATGTATAGTCTTGATGATTATGAAGAGAAGGAAGAAGAGTTGCTTAATGCAAAACCTACCTTAAAAGAAGTAGTCGAAGAAGAGGAAGTTGTTTTTGAAACGCGGACGATTGAAGAAAAAGAAGCGCCAGAAGAGATGGCAGAGATAGATCCTATGAATATGCCTATTTCAAAATTATTAAAGGAAAGAACAGAAGAGCGTAAGCGTAAAATGAAAGACTTTAATTATAAGTTTAGAAACAGTGCCTCTAAACTTGATGAAAGAGAAAAACAACCTGCTTATAAGCGTATGGGTATTGAACTAGAAGATGTAAAAGATGACACTTTGTTATCTAGAACATCTGTAAATACAGAAGACGATGACGTTGACCTTCGTTCTAATAATTCTTTTTTACACGATAATGTAGATTAACACGCTCATAATTAGTCTGTAAAGCAAAGCCAATGATTTGATTTATATGGTACTAAAAAGATTTTTCGAGAGAAGGATCTTTTTTATTGCCGAAATGTTATTTCTTGATACATTGTGATTTGCAAATTGTTTTTTCTAATTTCTATTTTAGGTATCTTCGTTGTTCAATAAAATTTTAAAATATGAGTTTATCTGTTCAAATAATGGATGCCATGAAAACGGCGATGAAAAGTAAAGACAGTCAAGCTTTACAGGCTTTGCGTTCTGTAAAAAGTGAAATTTTATTAGCGCAAACCGCAAGCGGTGCAAAAGAAGAACTTACAGAAGAAGCAGAGTTGAAGTTACTTCAAAAATTAGTGAAGCAACGTAAAGATAGTGCTGCTATTTTTGCAGCGCAAGGCAGAACAGATTTATCAGAGCCAGAACTTACAGAGGCGGCTGTAATTGAA
>JALZVC010000144.1 GCA_023301205.1 Flavobacteriaceae bacterium | reverse complement strand
AAAGCATCTTCTGCTTGCTTCTCCCCTATATTTAAAATTTTACTAGAAATCTCACCATACATACCACCAGATAAGATGATAATATCCTCTTGATACTGCTTAAGCACCGCCCTATCGATACGAGGCACGTAATAAAACCCTTTTGTATAAGCGATACTTGACATTTTCACCAAGTTGTGATACCCCACTTTATTTTTAGCCAGCACCACTATTTGATAACCATTGTCTTTATTTGACTTATCTAAGTGATCCGTACAGACAAAAAATTCGCAGCCCACTATTGCTTTTATCGGTGTCGGTTTTTCGGGCTTGTCTGGCACTTCACCTTCAAAATCGGTTGCCGTGTCATCAACCGCGTCATAGGCCACAAGTGCAGCCTCATATTCGCTTAGTTGTGTTCTATTATGGTTATTTACTGCCCGCGAAAAGTGAAAAGCACCCATCATATTACCACTATCTGTTAACGCTACAGCGGGCTGGTTATCTGCAATAGCAGCTTGCACCAAATCCTGTGTACTTGAGGTAGATTGTAAAATAGAAAACTGCGAGTGGCTGTGTAAATGCGCAAAAGGCATCGCTTTAAGTTCTGCAAGATTTTCAGCTATTTCTCCTGTAGATATTTCTTCGGAAACGTTCTGTTTTTCAAGTTCCTTCCGTATTTTCTCTGAAGCCTTTTTGAGATTAATATGCTTTAGCCCTATTAACTCAATAGTCGCAGGATTTTCTTTACTAAACTGTTCAAAATAATCTGGCTGTACTTTTAGTTCTTTTGCGGCAAATAATTTTCGTCTAATTAACTCTAAAAAACAACGCGTAGTTGCCTCTACATCTGCCGTGGCATTATGCGCTTCACCAAAAGGTGCGTCAAATAAAAATTTATGCAGTTCTGTAAGTGTAGGTAATTTAAATTTACCACCACGCCCTCCTGGTATCTGACATAGTTTTGCCGTTGTTTCTGTACAGGTATCAAGCAATGGCATTGCTGGTAATGGGTTTTCCATCCCTAGACGTAAAAATTCTGCACCCATTATATTAAGGTCAAAGCCCACGTTCTGACCCACAAGAAATTTAGTTTTACCCAACACTTCTTGAAACTTAGCCATCATTTCTTCTAATGATATTCCTTTTGCAGCTGCTAGTTCTGTAGAAATTCCGTGAATCTTCTCTGCATCAAAGGGAATATTAAATCCGTCAGGGCGTACCAAATAATCTTGACATTCAATGACATTACCCATATCATCGTGCAACTGCCAGGCAATTTGGATACATCTAGGCCAATTATCCCTGTCTGATAATGGCGCGTTCCAATTGCGGGGTAATCCGGTAGTCTCTGTATCAAAAATTAAGTACATATCGAAAAGGTTGCTTCTGAAATAGCTAAAGTGAAAAAATGTACGTAAATGTAAAAAATATAGCGAATCTATAAGGCCTTTTCAGAAGGTGAGTTGTTCACAAATTAGTTCACTTTCACAATAAGATATCAACACGCCTTGAACTTGCACCAAGACAGCGCATTTCCGAAGTAAAATTAACAAGAGTAAATGGTTAAAAAAATAACCCCAGCATCAACCTCTATTACAGGAGTGATACTTAGGCTATAGAGTGTCTTATATATAGATACCGTGAAGAAATATAAGTATAGACTTAAAAGTCTTGGTAAATCACATTAAATTGTCCTAAGGCGATCGAGTGATTTTCAGTCATAAAACTAAAAGTCCCTCTAATATTATTGGTGTTCGTATCGTTTGAAATAATAATAATCTGACCCGAAATCGCGTCTTCCGTTACAGCACCTTGTCTGAAAGATGCACTAAAGCCTTGATCTGTAATTTGAAAACTACCTTGCTGCACATCACTAGGCACGGTAATAGAAATCGCATCCATCGAACCAGATCCCGTAATAGTAAGAGACCCATCACTACTCACCGCAGAAACCGCAAATGGCGTAAATGACTGCTCGTCCACTCTAGCCGCGAAAGAACCCGCATTGGTCGCCGGATCACTGTCAGTATCTGTAATAGGCTCTTGGATTACTCCAAAACCAAAAGGCACTCTAAAGAGCACCCCATTAACTACTCTTAAAGTATCTATCCCAGGCACTACGGCAGTAAAATCAAACCTACCTGAAAGGGTTTGACCCACCCTATCCAAATCTGTAATAATTGCTCGCCCTTCACCAAAGGGGTTCGTGAAAAATACAAGCTCATCTTTATCAACGAATGTAGCAAAGTTTTGACTAGTACCGCCTAGTTCATAAGTTCCAGGCTGAGCGCTCTCTAAAAACATCGTTAGGTTTTCATTTGCAGTGAGGCCCTGTATAACAAAGCTACCATCATCATTCTCAATTGCTCTGGCATCAAGCGCACCAAAAAAATCTTCATTTATAGTACTTTGCAGTGCCGGATTTCGGTCTTCTTGTTCTGTACAACTAGCAATAAATGCGATTGCTAACACAAGTAGGATTCTAAATTTCATAATATAAGGGGATTATATATTTTACAAATGTAAAAAAATAGAATAACATTTGTGTTATCATACACAAAAAGTAGTACCTTTGCAGGCCGAAAAAGCGTATAAGAGTGCTCTTTTCGTTAAAAACCAATTATAACCGAAGTCGCGTACTTCAAAAAATAATTTTATGCCTGTAAAAATCAGACTACAAAGACACGGTAAAAAAGGAAAACCTTTTTACTGGATCGTGGCGGCCGATGGCCGTGCAAAAAGAGATGGTAAATACCTTGAAAAACTAGGAACTTACAATCCAAACACAAACCCAGCACAGATTGACCTAGATATTGATGGCGCTGTAACGTGGTTACAAAATGGAGCACAACCTACAGACACTGCAAGAGCTATTTTAAGCTACAAAGGTGTTATGATGAAAAATCATTTAGCTGGTGGTGTACGTAAAGGTGCCTTAACTGAAGAACAAGCTGAAGAGAAATTTAATGCTTGGATAGAAGAGAAAGGAAAAAGCGTTGATGCTAAAAAGAATACGTTAGCTACTGCTAAAGAAAAAGTAGCAATAGCAGCTCTTGAAGCAGAAAAAGCAACAAACGAAGCGCGTATTGCAGCAAATGCCCCTGTGGCAGAAGAAGCAGCAGCTTCTAGCGAAGAAGAATAAAACTAGAGACTATGTTAAAGAAGGACTGTTTCTTCGTAGGCAAAGTCGTTAAAAAATATAGTTTTAAGGGTGAACTTCTAGTTAAACTAGATACAGACGATCCCGAACAATTTTTAAATATGGAATCAGTTTTTGTGGAACAACACAAAAACTTGATTCCATTTTTTATTGAAAAAAGTCAGTTGCACAAATCTTCTCTGCTACGTGTGCAGTTTGACGATATTTATGATGAAGCTGCTGCAGATGCAATGATTGGCAAAGAATTATACTTACCACTCACAGAATTACCACAACTAGAAGGCGATAAATTTTACTATCACGAAGTCATAGGTTTTAAAGTACAGGACGCAGATTTTGGCAAGGTAGGTGTTATAACACACGTAAATGACCATACTTCACAACACCTTTTTGAGGTAGATAAAAATGGAACCCAGATTCTCATCCCAATAAACGACGAAATTATTACAAAAGTAGATCGAGAACAAAAAACCATTTTCATCGATGCTCCCATAGGTTTGATAGAACTGTACCTCTAATGCTCAAGCCTTTTAAATTCAAACAATTTTCTGTCTCCCAAGATAAATGTGCCATGAAAATAGGCACAGACGGTGTGCTTTTAGGCGCTTGGGCATCTCTTGACCACCTCCCTAATACTGTTCTGGATATTGGAGCCGGTACAGGAGTGATTAGCCTACAAATAGCACAAAGAGACCCAAACGTTCAAGTAGAAGCTATCGAGATTGATGACGCCGCTTTTGAGCAATGTACAGATAACTTTGAGCATTCTCCATGGGCAGATCGCTTATTTTGCTATCACGCAGCGCTGCAAGAATTTACACAAGAACTCGTAGATGAGGACGAACAGTATAGCTACGACCTCATTATTAGCAACCCTCCTTTTTATACAGAAGATTATAAATCTAACGATAAACAAAGAGACACGGCTCGATTTACAGACGCCTTACCTTTTGAGCATTTAGTGTT
>JALZVC010000143.1 GCA_023301205.1 Flavobacteriaceae bacterium | reverse complement strand
TATTTGTCTATTTAAAAGCCACTCGGTTTTTATCACAGCTTTATTTTGAAGATGGAAATACAACAGCGTCCCTTTCCTATTTACAGAGATACATACAAAAAAAGGAACTTGCACAAAGTGAACAAACCATTCAAGTTGTAGAAAATTATGAGCGCGCCGCTGTAATAAAGTCTTCAGAACGGGAAGTGCGTTTAGAATTAGAAAAATCTGAAATTCTAGCAACAAAAGACAGAGCGGAACAAGCTGCTATGGTAAAGCAGGATTTTCTGTCTGTAATGAGTCACGAAATACGTACACCGTTAAATGCTGTTACAAGCATAATTTCGTTACTTGAAAATCGATCTTCAAAAGAAGAGCAAGAATTATTGACAGCATTGCGATTTTCTTCTAAAAATTTATTGAGAATTATTGATGATATTTTAGATTTCTCTAAACTAGATTCTAATAAAATGCAACTGGATTTGCATCCTGTGAATTTTAATACGCTGTTAGATAACATTAAGGCCACATACGTCCCTATGGCTGGAGAAAAGGGACTGAGATTAGAAATGGATTTGTCACCTAGATTAGCTAATGCTTATATGCTTGATGAAACCAAACTTTTCCAAATACTGGGTAACCTTTTGAGTAATGCAGTAAATTATACAACCACTGGATTTGTTTCTATTACCATAGATGTAAGTGAGGTTTCTACAAAAGGACACACGCTTAATTTTAAGGTTATTGATTCTGGTTCAGGAATACCATCGAAAGATTTAGAACAACTTTTTGAGAGCTTCTACATTCCTAAATCTATTACCACAAGAGATATAGGTGGTACAGGGCTAGGGCTAGCAATTGTAAAACGTATGGTAGCTTTACACGGCAGTGAGGTTGAAGTACAAAGTACCGTGGGCGAAGGCTCCGTTTTTTCTTTTGCACTTGAATGCGAATTCGCTGAAGTAATTGAAAGTAAAAATGAAGTTTTTCTAGAAGCACTCGAAGGAAAAACAGCATTATTAGCAGAAGATAATGAGATAAATGCGCTAGTAATGCGAAAACTTTTAGAGAAGTATGGATTGACAATCTATCGTGCAAAAGACGGCGAAGAAGCGTTAAAATTATCTCACGAGCACAAAGTAGATTTTATTTTAATGGATATTCATATGCCCAAATTAAATGGATTTGAAACTTCAAAAATTATTAAAACACAAGATAATATTAATAGCACAACCCCAATTTTTGCGCTAACTGCAGATATAAATGCAGTTCACAATGAGGAATATACTAAGTTTTTTGATGGCTATTTAAGAAAACCTATGGAGATAGATCGTCTTTTAGAGGCATTCTTAAAGGTTACAGATGAGACTTTCAAGCTTGAAACAGGATAACTATTAAATTTTTAAATGTCGTATATTCACCCCGTAAAAGTTCTATATGCAGGCTACTTTAAAAATCAAGACAAAATTAGTAACCGTTAATCTGTCTCAACCCATTGATATCTCTATCTCATTAAGTGCAGACAAGAATAATCCACTTGCATGGTATTTAGAGAAGCCAGAAATTACTCCGGTGACTTCAGATGGTTGGATAGGTAGCACGGCAGAGGGCGCCGCCGTAAATTTTAATACCATTAGTTTTAATCCCCACGCACACGGGACACACACAGAATGTGTGGGTCATATTTCGAAGGAATTTTACAGCATAAACGATGTTTTAAAAGAGTTCTTTTTTCTGGCCGAAATGATTACGGTCATACCAGAAAGTAAAGGTGAAGATGAAATAATTACCGATTACGAACTAAAAAAAATACTAAACGGCAAACAACCCGAAGCGGTTGTGATTAGAACTTCTCCTAATACAGAATCAAAAAAGACCCAGAAATATTCAGATACAAATTGGCCATATCTATCTAAGGAAGCCGCCCTTTATTTACGAGAATTAGGAGTGAAGCATTTACTTATAGATTTACCTTCTGTAGATAAAGAAAAAGATGATGGAAAATTACAGGCACATAAAGCCTTCTGGGATTACCCAGAAAATCCAAGACTAGATGCTACGATAACGGAGTTTGTTTATGTTCCCGATAAAGTAGCTGATGGAAGTTATTTACTTAATTTACAAGTAGCAAATTTTAAAAATGACGCTGCTCCAAGTAGGCCTTTGTTGTATAAATTTGAATAACCTCAAAAAAACACATTAGGTTAATTGCTATGAAAGTGTCATACTGCCTCTTATTATTTTTTATAATTTGTGCGCCAGCGTTTGTCGTGGGGCAAGATTATTCACGAGCAGATGCGACCATTCAATTATACCCAGAAACCTTTGACGATGTAGCTAAATTTAGCCTTTTTTTATCTCGAGATTTCACTGAAGATGATGAAAAAGTACGCGCTATATACAGTTGGCTCATTAAAAATATAGCCTACGATCCTAAGGCGTATAAGTTGTTTAATTATCAATTTAAAGATTACCGTGAGCGCAACCAGAAAGAGGAACGTTCTCGTGAAAAGATCATTGACTATACATTAAAATCTGGTAAGGCAGTATGTGAAGGTTATGCTATGGCTTTCGAGAAGTTACTCACATTACAAGGCATCGACAACTTTTTAGTACAAGGCGATACAAAAACACATTTTAAAGATATAGATCGTAATTTTGATTTAAACCATATGTGGAACGCTATAAAAATTGATGGCGAATGGCACTTATTTGATGCCACTTGGGGAGCAGGAAAGTATACAGACAGGTTTATAAAAGAGCCTTCTTATTTTTATTTTAAAACAGACCCTAACTTGTTTTTAAAAACACATTATCCAGAGGATATTAAAGATGCTTTTGTGCCAAATGATATAGCATTTACCACTTTTTCAAGTCAACCTATTTATATTGATCCTGATTTGAAATTAGGCGATACAGCAACAAGTTATAGTGGTTTAATTGACAAAAAGCAACAAGAAGACGTGCTCGAGTTTCAATTTAAAGACGGCACTTCAAAAATCGAATATGCGTATGACGGCGCACTTTTTCCTGTTAAAGACCTTAATGAAAAGGAAGGCACAATCATTTTTACAATACCTTTGCAGCGAGCAGCTAAAACACTCTTGATTTATCGCAATGATAAGCCAGTTTTGGCATATGTTATTAAATAGTATGCACGTAGAAGATTTCAGAAATTATTGCCTATCAAAAAAGGGAGTGACAGAGTCATTACCATTTGATGAAAATACACTGGTATTTAAAGTAATGGGTAAAATGTTTGCGCTTAATGGCTTAAATAGACTTCCGCCAGCGGTAAATCTAAAATGCGATCCGGACAAAGCTGTTTTATTGCGAGAAGAACATGACGGCAACAT
>JALZVC010000142.1 GCA_023301205.1 Flavobacteriaceae bacterium | reverse complement strand
AGATTTAATTTGGTACCACTGTAAACAATAGCTTCCATTTCCTTTATTAAACCAGGCATTTGTAACCCTTTAGAACTTGCAATATCTGTTAATGGTAATTTACGATCAACATTTTGAATGATATACAGTTTGTTCGCACTATTACTTCCTGTAGATTTTACGACAAAGTCATCTGGACGTTCAATATCATTCTCCGCTACATATCTCGCTATTAATGCAATAAATGTTTTACCATATTTTTTAGCTTTACCTTCTCCTACTCCGTGAACATTAGAAAGTTCTTCTAGTGTTATTGGGTATTTTAAAGCCATATCATCTAAAGACGGATCTTGAAAGATTACAAACGGTGGCAGACTCATCTTCTCCCCCACTTTTTTTCGTTCTGCCTTTAAAAGCTTAAATAATTTTTCATCAACAACAGCCCCCCCTTTTTCGTTGACTATAATAGTATCATCATTCGCCTGTTTAAACGAATGGTCTTCCGTCATTAAAAATGAAACTGGATTTGCTAAGAACTCGCGACCGCGTTTTGTCACTTTTACTACGCCGTAACTTTCAATGTCTTTCTTTAAATATCCAGCAACCAGTAATTGTCTTAATAGTGCAAGCCAGTGCGTATCTAATTTATCTGAACCTGTTCCGAAAAAATCTTGTTGATCTGTTCTATGCGACTTGATCATCGCATTAGACCTACCTGTAATTACGTTTACAACTTCTTTAGACTTGTACTGCTCATTCGTTTGAGTAATTACCGAAATAATCGTTACAGCATCCTCTTTTGCTTCGTTTTGCTTCTTGGGGTTCCGCATATTGTCATCCATATCGCCTCCATCACCCGTTTCATTATCAAACGCTTCACCAAAATAATGTAAAATGAACTTTCTTCGAGACATGGACGTTTCAGAAAACGCAACCATTTCCTGTAATAACGCGTGGCCTATTTCCTGCTCTGCGACGGGTTTACCGCTCATAAATTTCTCTAACTTCTCGATATCTTTATAGGAATAATACGCTAGACAGTGTCCTTCGCCTCCATCTCGACCTGCTCTTCCAGTTTCTTGATAATAACTCTCGATGCTTTTAGGCATATCGTTATGTATCACAAAACGAACATCTGGTTTATCGATACCCATACCAAATGCAATGGTAGCAACAACCACGTCACAGTCTTCCATCAAGAACATATCTTGATGTCGCACACGTGTTTTTGCATCTAACCCTGCGTGATAAGGGACTGCTTTAACTCCGTTTACTTGTAATATTTGAGCAAGTTCTTCTACTCGTTTTCGGCTTAAACAATAAATGATACCACTTTTACCATCGTGTTCTTTTACAAAACGTGTAATATCACTGTCTACATTTTTAGTTTTAGGACGAACTTCATAGTACAAATTAGGCCGGTTAAATGAGGCTTTAAATGTATTTGCATCTGTCATCCCGAGGTTTTTCAAAATATCCTCTTGTACCTTAGGCGTAGCAGTAGCCGTAAGCCCAATAATAGGGATATTATCTCCTATTCGCTCAATGATCTTTTTTAAGTTTCTGTATTCTGGCCTAAAATCATGGCCCCACTCACTTATGCAATGCGCTTCATCAATAGCTAAAAACGAAATGGTCTGATCTTGTAAAAAATCTACATACTCATCTTTTGTTAACGACTCTGGAGCCACATAAAGTAATTTGGTTATACCGCTTTCGATATCACTTTTTACTTGTTTAACTTCTGTTTTATTGAGGGAAGAGTTAAGCACATGGGCTATACCTTCATCAGGTGAGATAGCGCGTAAGGCATCTACTTGATTTTTCATTAAAGCAATAAGGGGAGAAACTACAATAGCTGTACCTTCATTTATCAATGCGGGTAATTGATAACAAAGTGATTTACCACCACCTGTAGGCATAACTACAAAAGTGCTCTCTTTTTTGAGAATACTTTGTATCACTACTTCTTGTAATCCTTTGAATTGAGAAAATCCAAAATATTGCTTTAAAGCTGCATATAAGTCAACTTTGGTCACGTTTTGTTTTTTGTAATTATAAAGATAACACCTTTAATTGGCTAAACTGTTGTAAGAACCTAGCAACAATCGTAATTTTGCAAACATACGTTTGTTAATAAAAGACATTACCTGTATTAGGTTTGTTTTGTAGTTATTAAATATACGCAAATAATAAAATATACCAAGCTGTTAATCCAATAGAATTGTGAACGATTTAAAATCTATTATAGAAAATGCAAAAAAAACGATTCTCGAAGAAGCAAATGCAATAACACTTTTAGCTTCTTTAGTGGATGAATCTTTTGCAAACGCCGTTACTACTATTTTACAATCTTCTGGTCGAGTGATTGTTACAGGAATAGGAAAAAGTGCAAATATTGCTACAAAAATAGTAGCTACCTTAAATAGCACAGGCACGCCTGCGATCTTTATGCATGCAGCAGATGCCATTCACGGAGATTTAGGAACAATCCAAGAAGATGATACGGTGATTTGTATTTCTAAAAGCGGGAATACCCCAGAGATTAAAGTGCTCGTTCCGTTAATTAAGGCGCGAAAAAACAAATTAATCGCCATTACCTCAAATACAGCATCGTATCTAGGAGAGCACGCAGACTTTATCTTAAATGCTCACGTAGATAAGGAAGCTTGTCCTAATAATTTAGCACCCACTACAAGTACAACTGCGCAATTGGTAATGGGCGATGCCTTAGCCGTTTGTTTACTAAAATTAAGAGGCTTTACCAGTACAGATTTTGCAAAATACCATCCAGGTGGCTCATTAGGCAAGCAACTTTACTTGCGAGTAAGCGATTTAACAAGCTTAAATGGGAAGCCACAAGTGGCACCAAATACACCTATGAAAGAGGTTATTGTAGAAATCTCAAAAAGTATGCTTGGAGTAACTGCAGTACTAGAAAATAATCAAATCGTAGGGATTATTACAGATGGTGATTTAAGAAGAATGTTAACTAAAGTAGATAGTATGGCCGGATTAACGGCAAGTGATATTATGTCTAAAAATCCAAAAATGATTGCTAATACTGCGATGGCAGTAGAAGCAAGTGCGATGATGGAGGCTAATGGCATTACTCAGATTATAGCACATACAGACGGCACCTATAATGGAGTTGTGCATATTCATAATCTTACTAAAGAAGGGATCTTGTAGGTTAGATGAAAAAACAAAAGAAAATAGGAACCGTAGTAAAAGAAATGTCATTTCTAGACCATCTAGAAGAGCTACGCTGGCATTTAATACGATCTACGATTGCTGTAGTTGTCATTGGTATTGCTGCGTTTATAGCAAAAAGCTTCATTTTTGATGGCGTTATTTTCTGGCCTAAAGATTCAAATTTCCCAACGTATCGTCTCTTGTGTAGTTCTGCGCAACTAATTGGCTTAGATAGTTTTTGCTTTCAAGAACTTCCATTCTCCATACAAAGTAGAACTATGGCAGGACAGTTTTCTGCCCATATCTGGACCTCTATAACAGCAGGGATAATTGTCGCCTTCCCCTATATTATATATGAATTTTACAAATTTATTAGCCCGGGATTGCACGAGAACGAACGTAAAAATAGTAGAGGATTTATCATTGCAGCTTCCTTGCTATTCTTTACCGGAGTGTTGTTTGGTTATTTTATCGTAACGCCATTATCTATCAACTTCTTAGGTTCGTATCAAGTAAGTACGGAGGTACTCAACGAGTTTGACTTAGACAGTTACATCAGTACCTTAAGAACATCTGTACTAGCAAGCGGTATTGTATTTGAACTCCCGATACTCATTTACTTCTTGACTAAAATTGGATTAGTGACACCAGAATTTCTTCGGAAATACCGCAAATTCGCACTCGTTATTGTTTTGATTCTCTCTGCAGTAATCACACCTCCAGATGTTGCCAGTCAAGTAATTGTGGCGGTACCCGTGATTATTTTATACGAAGTCAGTATCTTTATTAGTCGCGGAGTACTGCGAAGACAAGAAAAA
>JALZVC010000141.1 GCA_023301205.1 Flavobacteriaceae bacterium | reverse complement strand
GAAACTAATGCTGGTTTTAGACTTCGATTATCTCAATTGAGCGACACAGACATGCAATGGGAACAAACAGTAAATGCAGGTGGTAGCCCACTTACAATAAGTATG
Source organism: Flavobacteriaceae bacterium (assembly GCA_023301205.1). Classification (GTDB taxonomy): domain Bacteria; phylum Bacteroidota; class Bacteroidia; order Flavobacteriales; family Flavobacteriaceae; genus Patiriisocius. The sequence continues at coordinate 2,766 of JALZVC010000141.1, read as the reverse complement.
AACTTTATTAAAACAGTAGAATAATGAAAAATATAATTAAAAACATAGGGATAATTGCAATGGCAGTTGCTTTAACGGTAAGTTTTACAAGTTGTGAAGCAACCAAGAATGCAAACAACAAACAGAAAGGTGCCGTTATTGGGGCTGCTGGTGGTGCGGTTTTAGGTGCAATACTAGGTAACAATCTAGGCAAAGGTGGTAATGGAGAATTAGGAGCTGTGATTGGTGGTGTTGTAGGTGGTGGTGCCGGTGTCTTAATAGGAAACAAAATGGACAAACAAGCACAACAAATAGAAACAGAAATTCCTGGTGCAGAAGTAGAGCGTGTGGATGATGGTATTGTTATTACTTTTGACGAAAATAGTGGTGTTTTCTTTGACACAGGAAAGTATAATGTTAATGCGGCTTCACAAGTTAATTTAGATAAATTATCTGGTGTTTTAAAAGAATACGTAGATACAAATGTGCTTGTCATAGGGCATACCGATAGTGTGGGTAGTGAAGCTTCAAATTTGTTATTATCGCAGCGTAGAGCTCAAGCTGTGACAAGTTACTTTACAGGATCTAAAGGCTTAAGTGCCGGTCGCTTTACAACAAACTGGTATGGAGAACAATCTCCAATAGGTGATAATAACACCCCAGAAGGTAGAGCGCATAACAGAAGAGTTAATATCGTCATTGTGCCTAATGAAAAGATGAAGCAAGATGCAGAAACAGAAGCAGGCAACTAATTACTTTAAAGCATATTAAGAAATCCTTGAAGTTAATTAACTTCAAGGATTTTTTTTTGTGACAAATCCTGCCGAACTTTAAAAAATGAACAAAAGCGACTCTTATGATATTGTCATAATTGGCGGAGGCCTTGCAGGTCTTTGCGCGGCAATCCATCTGGGAAGTCACTACAACGTATTATTGATAGAAAAACAATCATACCCAAGTCATAAGGTCTGTGGCGAGTATATTTCTAATGAAATGCTACCTTATCTAAAAAGTCTAGGAATCGACCCCTTTAAAAATGGAGCGAAAGACATTAAAAGGTTTGAGATGAGCACTCACGATGGTAGTCTTATCAAAGCTGTATTGCCTTTGGGTGGTTTTGGGATAAGTCGTTATACTTTTGATCAACTACTATTTGAGAAAGTAAAAAAGGGTTGTGACACAATTAAAGATACAGTTACTTCTATTGACTTTAATGAAGGTTTAGCTGCCGCGAAAACGTTCCAGATTCAAACTAAAGCCGCTAAAAGTTATACCGCTAGATACGTGTTAGGCGCTTTTGGGAAACGGAGTAATCTTGACGTACAATTAAAGCGTTCTTTTATTGCCGAAAAATCACCTTGGTTAGGCGTTAAAGCGCATTACAGCCTTGATATGCCGGAAGATTTAGTTTCATTGCATAATTTTGATGGGGGATATTGTGGTGTTTCGCAAGTAGAGAATGGTGTCGTTAATGTATGTTATTTAACCAGTTATGAATCCTTTAAAAAAGTGGGTGATATTGGAACATTTCAGAAAGGAGTAATGAGCAAGAATAGGCATTTGCAACGTGTTTTTGAAGAAGGAAAATGTCTGTGGGACCAACCCATAAGCATTAGTCAAATTTCTTTTAGCGCAAAAGAACCTGTTAAAGACCATATTTTGATGATAGGCGATAGTGCGGGTATGATTCATCCGCTTGCCGGTAACGGAATGGCTATGGCTATTTACAGCGCACAGATGGTTTCTGAATTACTAATTGAAGAAGATATAAATGATGAAGCAAATAGAAAAAATATAGAATCGATGTATACAAAACAATGGAATACCGCTTTTGTTAGTCGTTTAAAGACAGGAAGAAGCGTACAACGATTATTACTAAGCCCACTCGCAACAAAAATAAGTTTACAGGCAGCACGATTGTTTCCTAGAATCGTTCCAGCCATTATTAAAAAAACCCACGGAACAGCCCAATTATGATCTATTTTTCTAGACACCAACGATCTACTCAAGAAGAGTTAATGGATGATTTTAATTTGCAAGGTGATGATTTGCAAGTACTATTAAATGACCTCGAGTTTATTAATACCTATCTAGGCGGCAATAACATTACAATTAGTGGCCTAGAAAAAATGCTCGCGCACTGTGATAAAAAAAATCCTGTCACTATTGTGGATTATGGTTGTGGTGATGGAGCTTCGTTAGTTTTATGTGCAGCTTATTTAGATAAAAACAATTGGAGTTACCGACTTATAGGGATTGATGCAAATGCGCATATCATTGAAAAAGCAAAGGATAACTGTAAGCATATAAAAGATTGTACCTTTAGTCAAATTAATGTTTTTAATGCAGACGAACTTCCAGAAGCAGATATTGCATTATGTACATTGTTTTTACATCATTTTAATGATACGTTAATTAGAGACTTACTTCATAGTATTAGTATTAAAACGAAAGTTGGCATTGTTATTAACGACTTACAGCGAAGCAAGATAGCTTTTCTTCTTTTTAAAGCTTTTACTGCAGTTTTTTTGAAATCGCATATTGCCAAATTTGATGGTTTAGTTTCTATTGCCCGATCATTTATTAAACGTGATATTATTAAAATTTCCGAAGAAGTAGAAAACACCTTTTCCGAAGTGAATTCGAAATGGGCTTTTAGGTGGCAATGGTTAATTTATAACAAGAATTAATAGTGTTGAATTAAAAAATAATGAACGTAACTATAGCAGCAGCAGCAAAACAATTACCGCAATATTCACGGGAGACAAAAGATATTTTACCTTTTGT